>JAUXEE010000122.1 GCA_030618065.1 Gemmatimonadota bacterium | reverse complement strand
GAATGAGCGCCGGAGGGTGGATGGACCCCGCTTGGGCCTGATGGGAGCGCAGCTCCACAACCTCCGGGACGTCGATATCGAGATCCCCCTCGGTGTCCTCACCGTGGTGACGGGGGTGAGTGGCTCGGGGAAGTCGACCTTGGTCCACGACGTACTATACAGGGCTCTGGAGAAGGAGTTGGGTGGGGGAGAGACGTCGGCCAAGGAACACCTGGGAGAAACGGTGGGTGAGTACAGGGCTCTGGAAGGAGTGAGCCTGGTGGAGAACGTGGTCCTCGTAGACCAGTCTCCCATCGGTCGCACCCCCCGGTCCAACCCCGTGACCTACATCAAGGCGTGGGACGAAATCCGGCGGATCCTCTCCGGCCTCCCCCTTGCCAGGCAAAGGGGATATGGCCCCGGAGCCTTCTCCTTCAACGTCGAGGGAGGCCGCTGTGAGGCCTGCAAGGGCGCCGGCCGGGTGGAAGTGGAGATGATCTTCATGGCGGATGTGTTCGTGCCCTGTGAGATTTGCGGGGGGACACGGTACAAACCGGAGCTCCTGGATGTCGTCTATAAGGGATTGAACGTAGCTCAACTCCTCGATCTCACCGTGGACGAAGCCATCCGCTTCTTCATTCGGGAGGAGCGGCTGGGTCAGACCCTATGGCATCTCCAACAGGTCGGTCTGGGCTACCTTCGCCTCGGCCAGCCGGCCCCGACCTTGTCGGGCGGGGAAGCCCAAAGGTTGAAGATCGCAAGGGAACTGGCGGGAGGGGCCGGAAAGAGGGGTCGGAAGCTCTATATCCTGGACGAGCCGACCACGGGGCTTTCGGGTGATGATATGCGAAGGCTCCTTGGCGTCTTGAACCGCCTCCTGGAGGCAGGGCACACCGTAGTCGTCATCGAGCACAACCTGGACCTCATCAAGACGGCGGACTGGGTCATCGATCTGGGGCCCGGTGCTGGAGACCGGGGTGGAGAGGTGGTGGCCATGGGTCGGCCCGAGGACCTCGTGCAGGTGCCTGAGAGTATCACAGGGAGATTCCTGGCCCCTCTCTTGAGTGGGCGCCCAACCCCTTCACACTGAACGATTGCCCATGACGGCATCCCCGCCACTTTCCGTGCTTCTTCCGGTTCGAAACGGTGAGGGCGTAGTCCGACGCGCCCTGGAATCCCTCTCTCGTCAGACCTTTTCTGACTTCGAGGTGGTGGTGGTGGATGACGGGTCCACCGACGGGACCGGGGAGGTTCTTCAGTCACTGGCCAAGGAGGACAACCGGATCCGGGTGTTCCCACGGGAGCCCATGGGTATCGTCCCTGCCCTGGAATTCGCACGGGCCCAAGCTGGGGGCCGCTACCTGGCCCGAATGGATGCGGATGACGGTGCCTTTTCGGAGCGGCTCCAGAGCCAAATGGATCTCATGGCCTCGGACCGTCGCATCGTTCTTTGCGGAACCGGCATCGTCTATTTTCCCCGGGAAAGGGTGCGGGAGGGTGCTCTCCGGTACGAGAGCTGGATCAACGGTCTCGCCACTCACGATGATCTGGTTCGGGACCTCTTTGTGGAATGCCCTATCCCGCACCCTACTTTTCTCCTTCGGTCTGAGGTGATGGAGCTGGTGGGAGGGTACCGTGAGATGGGATGGCCCGAGGATTACGACCTGGTGCTTCGGCTCTGGGAGGGCGGTGGTCGGTTCGGGAAGGTCCCGGAGGTTCTCTTGCGATGGAGAGAGGGTGAGGAACGCCTATCCCGGACCCACAGCGCCTACTCCGAGGATGCCTTTCGCCGCTGCAAGGTCCATTTCCTTCTCCGCACCCATCTCCGGAAAGGCCGTGGTGTTGTGGTTTGGGGGGCAGGACCCGTGGGGAAGACCTTCGCCAGGGAGTTGGTCGCCCAGGGGGGGACTCTCCTGGCATTCGTGGATTTGGATCCCAGAAAGGTCGGCCAGGAGATCCAAGGGGTACGGGTGATTCTCCCGGACGAAGCGCTCCTTTTGCCTGGCGCTTTCTCCGTCGCCGCCGTGGGAAAAGCGGGAGGGCGGGAAGAAATTCGGGAAGCCCTGAGGAAGGGCGGTCGGGTGGAATCGGAGGACTTCGTAGTCGTGGCCTGAAACCCGTGGGCTACGGTTCCAAAAACGGCTGTTTCTCGTTATTTTACAAGCACTTCAGAGTGATCACGAGCCTCGGTCCACCGGGGCCGAATCCTGGCTCGCCCCCCTTCCCGATCGGGCTCCAAAGGCCATCACCTGAACATTAATCGACCAAGGAAGCGAATGGAGAATCTGGATAACGGAGACATCCAAGACGTCGGTGAGGGTGGGGCGGGGGAGAAAGTTCTCACGCGCCTCTTGGAAGACGAGATGCGGGAGTCGTTCATCGACTACTCCATGAGCGTCATCGTCCAACGGGCCCTTCCGGACGTCCGGGACGGTCTGAAGCCGGTTCATCGCCGCATTCTCTATGCGATGCGGGAGTTGGGGCTGAGCCCGGGTAGGGGCTACAAGAAGAGCGCTACGGTGGTGGGTGAGGTTCTCGGGAAGTTCCACCCCCACGGGGATTCGGCGGTCTACGACTCCATGGTCCGGATGGTCCAGGACTTTTCACTCCGGTATCCCTTGGTGGACGGTCAGGGAAACTTCGGGTCCGTGGATGGAGATTCGGCTGCGGCCTACCGTTATACCGAGGCCCGACTTCAACCACTGGCCATGGAGCTTCTGGAAGACATCGATAAGGAGACTGTCGACTTCACACCCAATTTCGACGGCCGTATCGATGAGCCGACCGTGCTCCCGGGAAAAGTCCCGAACCTTCTCATCAATGGAAGCTCTGGGATCGCCGTCGGGATGGCTACCAACATCCCCCCTCATAACCTCAGGGAAGTCGTCGGCGCTGCCGTAGCCCTCATCGATGATCCGGAGTTGGGCCAGGAGGAGCTGGAGAGCCACGTGCTCGGCCCGGACTTCCCCACGGGTGGTTTCGTATGTGGGCAGGACGGAATCCGGGATGCCTATCGCACGGGTCGAGGCCGCATCGTGGTGCGAGCCAGGGCTGAGCTGGAGGAGTTGCCGGGTGGGGAGGAGCGGATCGTAGTCACCGAGATCCCCTTCATGGTGAACAAATCCCGGCTCATCGAGCAGATCGCTCAACTGGTACGGGAAAAGAAACTCACCGAAATCCGGGCTCTGCGGGACGAGTCGGACCGGGACGGCCTTCGGATAGTCATCGAGCTGAAAAGAGATGCCATTCCCCGAATAGTCCTTAACCGCCTGTACAAGCGCACACAGATGCAGACCACCTTCGGGACCATCCTTCTGGCACTGGTGGATGGGGTGCCGAGGGTCATGAGTCTGAAGGAGATGCTTCTCCACTTCATCGATCACCGGCATGAGGTGGTGGTGAGGCGAAGTGAGTACGATCTCAGGAAGGCCAAGGGGCGGGAGCATATCCTGGAGGGCTTGAAGATCGCCGTCGACAACATCGACGAGGTCATCAAGATCATACGCGGCTCCGAGGATACGGAGACGGCCTCCATTCGACTTCGGAACGCCTTCGAGCTCAGCGAGAAGCAGGCCGAGGCCATCCTCAACATGCGGCTGGCCCGCCTCACGGGCCTGGAGATGGAGAAGCTGGAGCAGGAGCTGGCGGAGCTCCGGGACAGTATCGAGGAGTTGGAAGGAATTCTGGCCAGCCGGGATCGACGTATGGGGATCATCGTCGAGGAACTCCAGGGTTTGGCCGAGAAGTATGGAGACGACCGGCGCACGGAGATTCTGCCCGGGAACGTCTTTCTCAGCGAAGAGGATCTGATCGTCGAGGAAGACATGGTCATTACCGTTTCCCACCAGGGGTACGTCAAGCGGATCGAGGTCGACACCTACCGGGCCCAACGCAGGGGTGGCCGGGGGCTGAGGGGGATGGGGACGAAGGAAGAGGATTGGGTGGAGCACCTCTTTGTCGCTTCCACGCATGACTACCTCATGATTTTCACTCGTTCCGGTCAGTGCTATTGGCTGAAGGTCTGGGAGATGCCCTTGGGGGGCCGTCACTCACGAGGGAAACCCATCGTGAACCTGGTGAACATGTCCCAGAAAGAAGAAATCGCGGCCGTGGTTCCGGTGCGGGATTTCAGTGACGACCTCTACCTCCTTTTCGCGACTCGGCAGGGTCTGGTGAAGAAGACGGCCCTCTCTGCGTACGGAAACATCCGGACCGTGGGCCTCAACGCCATCAACATTCGTGAAGGCGATGAGCTCATCGACGTGCGGGTGACCGCCGGTGAGGTCGAGGTGATTCTCGGGACCCGGAACGGGATGGCGATCCGGTTCAGTGAGAGGGACGCCCGCCCTATCGGCAGGGCGACTTCCGGGGTTCGCGGAATCAACCTTGCCAAGGGAGATGAGGTCGTAGGTATGGTGACGCTCCGTCGACCCGACACGACCCTTTTGGTGGTGACGGAAGGGGGAATGGGGAAGCGGACGCTGGTGGACGCGTATCGGTTCCAGAACCGGGGCGGGAAGGGCGTTATCAACATCAAAACCGCCTCCAAAGCCGGACGAGTGGTAGCCATCAAAGCCGTCGTGGAGGAAGACGAGCTCATGGTCATCACCCGAAATGGTGTGGTGAACCGCCAGCGGGTGTCTGAGATCAGAACTATCGGCCGGGCCACCCAGGGAGTGCGGTTGGTCAACCTGGATGCGAAGGACCGGGTCATGGATGTGGCTCGGGTCATCGCTGATGACGCGGACGAGGGGGAGGAGATGGATGGGGTCCCCGGCATCGAGGTGGAGCCTGAGGTGGAGCCTGGTGAGGAGTTTGGTGAGGAGTTTGGTGAGGATCTTCAAGCCATGGATACCAGCGGTGATCCGCTGGAGGATTGATTGGGGGGGGTGGCGGTGACTTCGGGTGGCCTGGTGACCCTGCAAGAAATCGAGGCAGCGGCGAAGCGAATCGAAGGGATCGCGCTCCGCACGCCCCTCCTCCCCTTTCCCGAACTCTCTGAAGAGTTGGGGGGAGATGTCCGCCTGAAATGCGAGTCTCTGCAGCGGGCCGGCTCCTTCAAGATTCGGGGGGCATTCAACTTTGTATCTCAACTTCCCCGGGAAGAGTTGGAGCGGGGAATCATCACATACTCCTCAGGGAACCACGCGCAGGCCGTAGCTTTGGTCGCCCGGTTGAAGGGAATCCGGGCTGTGGTGGTCATGCCCACAACAGCACCGGGTGTAAAGGTCGAGGGGGCCAAACGCCTTGGGGCCGAAGTCTTCTTGGCGGGCACAACCTCACTCCATCGAGAATCCCGAGCCGAGGCCATCGCCGAGGAGCAGGGTCTGACCATGGTTCCGCCCTTCGATCACCCCTTCATCATCGCCGGCCAGGGGACGGTAGGTCGGGAAATCGCAGAGGATTGGCCGGAGGTGGAGGTGGTACTGGTCCCCATCGGGGGCGGGGGATTGGCGTCGGGCGCCGCCGCGGCGTTGAAGGCCCTTCTTCCCCATGTTCGGATAGTGGGTGTGGAAGCGAAGGGCGCCCCTTCCATGCGTGCGGCTCTGGACGCGGGGGAGCCGGTGACGTTGGACCGGATCGATACCATCGCGGACGGGTTGGCCCCGATGAGGACAGGTGACCTGACCTTCCTCCACGCCAGGGAGCTGTTCGACGATGTGGTCCTGGTGGAGGACGAAGCGATCCGGGAGGCTACATCCCTCCTCCTATCTCGCAGGAAGCTAGTGGTGGAGTACTCGGGTGCCGCCCCAGTGGGTGCGCTGCTTTCCAGGGCTGTAGGCGCCCGGGGCAGAAAGGTCGCAGCCCTTCTCAGCGGCGGGAACCTGGACCCGGCTCTCATGGAAGGTCTGGCGAGGACCCCCTCATGACACTCACCGCCGTTCCTGGAGTTCGAGTGGGCCACGCCGAAGTCCCAGGGGGGAAGAGTGGGTGTACCGTAATTCTGGGCCCTTTCCGTGGAGCTGTCGAGCTTCGGGGAATGGCCACCGGTACCCGAGAGTTGGCCGTTCTGTCTCCCTATCATCTGGTGAGCCAGGTGAATGCTCTTCTCCTCACTGGAGGTTCGGCTTTCGGCTTGGCGGCGGCTGACGGGGTCGTGGAATGGCTCGCGGAGATGGGGGAGGGCTGCGATACGGGTGTCACACCCGTTCCCCTGGTACCAACGGCCGTAATATTCGACCTGAATCCCCATGTGCCGAGACCTGGACCCGGCGAGGGCCGAAGAGCCTCGGAGGCGGCTTCTACCGCTCCGGTTCGGGAAGGACGGGTAGGCGCGGGGTCCGGGGCCACCGTGGGGAAGCTTATGGGTCCGGAGACAGCGTCGGCTGGAGGGATCGGGAGCACATCCCGAGAGTGGCGGGACGGCACCATCGGGGTTTTGGCGGTCGTGAACTCTCTGGGAGACGTGGTGGGGGAAGACGGAGCCGTTCTGGCCGGTGTGAGGAGCCCCGCCGGTACCTTTCGAAGGTCCGATTCCATTGTCCTCGAGGGGGGGGCGTCTCATCCCGGCATGCCGGGCACGAATACGACGCTGGCGGTGGTGGCCACGGATCTCCCCCTTTCCCGGGTGGAG
>JAUXEE010000105.1 GCA_030618065.1 Gemmatimonadota bacterium | reverse complement strand
CTGGTCCTTGGGTATTCCTGATCCCCAGGATTCCAGGCCAGATTGTTCACCGCCCGGACAGGGTCGGGTAAAGGAAACTCGCCCGGGCCCCATGCCTCCACTTCTGTGAGCCCCGTGGTGGCGTCCTCCTGATGGTGGAAGACGACCCGAATGCGGGGCGTGGCGAGCTCGGGAAATACGACGGTGTTCGACAAGCGCCCCTGGGGGTTCTCAGGTGTTCTCTCCTGGCCGGGAATAGGTGCCCACTCTCCTTCGTCCTGGTACCAGGAGAGAATTTCGTAGTTGACTGGTGGCAGGATGGGGATTCCAGGGTGGGCCTGGGTTGAAGGGAACCCAGCCGACTCCACCTCTCCCGTGACCTCCACCCGGGATCCGCTTTCGGAGTCCAGGAAATAGAGCTTCAGCTCTGTAAGGGTGCGGTCCACACCGAAGTCCACTTCAAACCAATCCGAATCAGGCCCCGATCCCCCAGCGACCCACCGATTGGGTGGGGAGGGGTGGTACCATCGGTTTCCATCCACGGCGTAAAATGGTGGGGCCGTGGGGAGGCTCGAGGAAGCGGAAGCGTAAGGGAAATGCTTACCCTCGTTGTTGACGGCGAAGTTGAGGACACGGGAGGTGAGATCCTCGGCGAGGGGAGGGGGAATGGGAGAGGGAATGGAAACTCTGAGCGCCCCGAGATCCGGGGTCCTGGCCAGCTCCCGGCCATCCAGGTACACCGCCAATCCTGGGCCCTGGCCGTAGTGGGTCCCCTCCCGGTCCCATACGATGGAGAGGTCGTGGCCGTGGTAGTCGACCCCCTGGAGGGCAAAGTAGTCCCACTCCTCCGGCGCCAGCGGGTTCACCACCAGAGTGTCGTCGGCCCGGGGTCGAAGTCCCACCAGGCCCGTGATGACCGGGTCCACGAATCCCGAATGGAGGTAATGCTCCGAGTGGTAAAAGGCATTGTGCCCGGCCCATGAGCCCGTGAATGGATCGGCGGCCTCTGCGATATAGGGCCGATCGTCCATACGGTGGCTCTGGGCGTACGTCAGAAGGAGGCGAACGTAGTCGTCCCGAGTGATGACGTCCTGGTCGTAGTCGTTCAGTAGATTGGCCAGGGCCACCAGCGTCTGGGTGGTGGCGTAAGGCCAGGCGTTCCCGCTCCAAATGCAGCAGTGGGGGGAGACGAAGAACTGGGGGTCCCCTTGTTCCACACCGGTGGGTCCAAAGGGTGCCCAGAAGTACTCCGGATCCATGAGAAACTTCCAGGCGGCTTCGTATCCCGGATCCGGGAGGTTGAATTGCCAAGGGACGTACCCAAGGAGCTCCCGGCCGTGGGGATCCCCGGCATAGGGCCCGGATTCATAGGTGAGAGTCTTGGCCCGGATCCCGTCCTTTTCATCGAAGGCGAATTGGTGAAAAAAGAATTCCCGGCCAGGATCCCAGAGCTCTTCCTGCACCCGTTCCTTGAGGGCTGAGGCCCGGGCTTGGTAGTCGGACGATTTCTCTTCTTCACCCAGGAGGGAGGCGGTTTTCGAGAGGGCTGAAAGATCGGCGAAAAGATAGCTGTTCAACGTGGGCCGGTATCCCTCCGCCCCCCCAAACTCATCGTCGGTGAGACGGGAATTGATGTTCGTCTCCATACCATCCCAGGCCCCGACCCACCTGTACATCTCGTGCCCAGGATCCCATCTCTCCTCGGTCCACCCGGCCACCTGCCTCTCCATGTGGGGGTAGACCCTCCGAAGTAGCCCCTGGTCTCCCAACACGGCGTAGGTAGCCCACATGGCGTCCCCGTACCAGTTCGAATAGCTCCGGGGCTCGGCCCCCGGGGTTTCGAACCAATAGCGGGCGAAGTCTTCGATGATCCGGCGGTCCTTGATCCAGCGGACCTCGTAGAACTGGTGACCGAGGGGACAGCTGATTGCCCCGTACGTCCCGGACCAAAAGGGTCGGTCGATGAACTCGGTGAAGGTATAGCCCGATTCCGGGGAACCGTAGACCAGATGCTTGGTGAGAAGCTCCCAGCGATAGTAATAGGTGGCGTTGAGTTCCTCATCCGGAGAATCGAAAAAGGGGATGTTCTCCGCGTACCAATCCCAGTCCTGGTTGTCCCACCAGTCGAAGCTTTCCAACACCGCCTGGGGTTCCATGACCGGCACGAAGGGTGGTCCCAGGACCGGCACGTAGGGTGGTTCCCGGCAGGCTGTGAGGACGGCGGACATAACGGCGGTGGCCAGGGCGGCTGAAGCCAGGAAGAGACGAGAGACGGAAGGACGTTTCATCCCGGTTATCGGTCGGGCTGAGCCAGGGCCAGGAGCTTGGGAAGCATATCCATGGGAACCGCGCCGGCATTCAAAATGACGTCGGAAAACGCCCGAACCTCGAATCCGTCTCCCAGTCTCTGCATTTCGGAGTGCAGGATCTCCATGAACATGTCCTTGCCCATGAAGTAGCTGGTCATTTGCATGGGTCCTCGCTCCAACCTGCCCCAGAGGCTCTGGGCAAACTGGGGGGCCAGCAGCGCCTCCTCCTCCGAGAACCGGGTGACCTGCTCTTCACCCCACCCGAAACAATGAACCTGAACGCTTGTATAGGCCCGGTTGGCGTTCTCCAGTCTTTTCCGCAGGTGGGCCAGATAGGTGAGCTTGTTGAAGTCGTCCCATCCGGCGTCCAGGGCGATCTTCTCGACAAGAGTCGCCCACCCCTCGATGTAGGGCTCATAGGGGAAGAATATCCGGATCGGACGGGGGTTTCCCGAAGCGATCTTGAGCTGCATGTAGTGGCCGGGGAAGAGCTCGTGGATGATGATGAACTTGTTGAAGTGATTATTGAAGGATCGATAGAAATCTTCCTTCTCTTCGGCCGGGAAGGAGTCCGGGATGGTCGGCAGGCTCAGGACCGTCATAGGGTCTGGATCGAAGGGTGGGGCGGAGTCGACGAAGCCGATTCGTTGAGCGGGCCCGGCGCTCTCCGGAGTCAGGACGATCTCCAGGGTCCGATCCGGGGGCAGCGTCGCGATTCCCTTGTCACGAACGAAAGCCTCGGCCTCTTCAGCGAATCGGCTGAAGAGCTCGAGGGATTCTTGTTGAGTCGAGGGCCGGTTCTCCTCCATGTCAGCCGAGACTCGGGCCACCAACTCACCCACTTCGGTCGGAACCGGCTCCCCGGCGTGTGCCTCCCTCCAGTACTCAGCTGAGGTTTCGATGATGAGCTCCCGAACGGCCTCGATCTCCTTCAACGCCCTATCCGCCACCTCCTCGGGAGTGATCTCCATGTCGTAGTAAGCTCGGAGCTCTTCAGCGTACCGTTCTCGACCCAAGGGGAACTCTGTTCCCCCTTCCTTGAGCTCTGATGCTTCCTTGAGCTCTGTGGCTGCTTGGCTCCTGAGGAGCCTGAGGTCGATGAGAAGGTCGATGGGAAGGTCCTGGGGTGCAGCGGCGATCCGCTCCAAAACACGGCCGTTGAGTTCGGTCCACTCCTGGACACTCTCGTCACTCCTGTCCTCCGCTTGGGAAAGATACTGATCCAGGCCAAGGCGGGCCGCAGAGGTCGGATAGAACCCCTTCCATGACTCGATGTAGTCTGTGATCAGATGCTCGTATGCCTGCTCCGCTGGGGCGGAGGTCGGGGGCGGGTCGCAGGAAAGTGCACCCATGAGGGCAAAAAGCGGGATGAGTTGAGAAGTGAGTCTCTTATCTCTTTTCATAGTGTCCTCTATTCGGATCCGCCCACCAGGATCCTGGCGTGGCCCTGAAGAAGTCGGTTCAGAGACGCCACCGGGCCGTCCATGATCGCCTGAAGGCTCCCTTCCCGTATTCGGATTTCCTCCTCGACCTCCATCAATACCTGGAGCTGACCCTCCGTCGGTCGGGCTTGGGCCTGGGCGATACCCCGAGTGGCAAAGCTGAGCTGTTCGGATAGTCGTGGATACTGTCGGTAGCCCATGCGAGGAGGGGGTCGGCGGAGTTCGTTGTCCAGGGCTTCGAGTGCTTCCGTAGCGGCTTCGGCCTGGGCCCGGATCTCTTCCTCATTGGGGAGGTCCTTGCCCCGCATCGACTCCTGGACGTTCTCGATCTGGGACTGGAGATCCATCACGGAACCGATCATCCGGTTTAGGTTCGACTGAAGGTCCCGTCCCCGGAGGCTCGCCTCGGTTCGGGCCTGGTAGTCGGCCAGGGTAGCCTCCACCTCCGGATCCCCCCGAACCTTGAAGTCTTCGGACAGCTCCTGGCCGTTGGCCACCAGGGTGGCGGTATACGTGCCCGGCACCACTCCCGGCCCGGAGCCGCCGGCACGCCGACCTCTTCCGCTTCCTTCGACTGCCCCACTCACGGCCTCCGGACCCGCCCACGCCAGGTTCCAGACGGCCCGGTTGACACCAGGCCTGGCCTGGACATTGGTGAGTTCACGGACCAACTGTCCCCGGGCATCGGTGATTCGGATGGTCACTCCCTCTGACCCACCGGCCGGAGCTTCCGCCAGGTAGAAGTCGATGTATGCTCCCTCCCGAGGGTTCTCTCCCTGAAAGGTGCTGCGGCCCAGGCTCGAGTCCCGGTTCCAGGATTCCCAGTCGGTGGCCTCCCGGATGTCGAAGAGGTGAACGTCCTGTTGCATGGCGTCGGCCAGCTCCACCAAAGGCTGGACGTTGTCCAGGATCCAGGCTCCCACGCCGTGGGTTCCGATGACCAGGTCGTTGTATTGGGGCTGGATCTTGATCCCCCGGACGGACGCCCTGGGGAGGTTGTTCCTGATATCCACCCAGGTACGGCCCCGGTCAAATGATGCGTAGAGGCCCCGGTCCATCCCCAGAAAGAGAAGGTTGGGGTTGTCGGGATGCTGCCTCACCACCTTCACGTAATCGTCCTGGGGCAGCCCTGCCGAGAGATCCTGCCAGCTTTGCCCGTAATCGGTGGTCTCCCAAAGGTGAGGAGTGAAGTCGTCCATACGGTGGTTATCGGACACGAGGAAGGCGGTCCCGGCCTCCGTCGGGGATGCTTCGATGTTACCGATCCAGGCTTGGGGAGGAAGGCCGGGGACGTTGTCCCGGACATTGGTCCAGCTCTCCCCGTTATCCCTGGTGATCTGGACGTTCCCGTCATCGGTCCCCACCCAGATCACGCCGGCTTCCACAGGTGACTCGGCGACGGTGTAGATGGTGGTGTGGAATTCCGCGGCCGTGTTGTCGTTGTAGATTTCACCCCCGGAATCCAGCTGCTTTTCCGGGTCGTCCGTGGTGAGGTCCGGGCTGATGATGTCCCAGGAGTAGCCGTAGTCCCCGCTTCGGAAGAGGACGTTTCCGCCCCAGTAGACCACGGAGGGGTCGTGGGGAGAGATGTGGATGGGAGCGTCCCAGTTAAAGAGGTACAAGGCCTGGCCCATGTTTTGTCCCTGGGAGCCCACCATCCAGGGGTGGGGCTCGATGGAACGGGTCTGGCCGGATCGGGTGTCCGTGATGCGGAAATATCCGCCCTGGGCATTGGAGTAGACCAGCCAGGGCTGCCCCGGGACGGGAACGGTGTAGAAGCCGTCCCCGCCGCTCACCGTGTACCATTCGTCGGCCAGGATCGATCCACCCCGGGTCCGGGAGGGACCGCACCAGTTTCCGTTGTCCTGAAGGCCTCCGCAGACCCAGTACGGGTCCCGGTCGTCCACGAAAATGTGGTAGAACTGGGAGAGGTCCACATTCCGCCAGATGTGGAAGTTGATGCCCCCGTCGAAGCTGACCTGGAAGCCGCCATCGCTTCC
The DNA here is from genome assembly GCA_030618065.1 of Gemmatimonadota bacterium. Taxonomy (GTDB): domain Bacteria; phylum Gemmatimonadota; class Gemmatimonadetes; order Longimicrobiales; family Gaopeijiaceae; genus JABDNZ01. Next base: position 1,292 of record JAUXEE010000105.1, on the reverse strand, counting down.
GGAGAGCACATGCTCGCCGTTGGCCGGATTGATCCAGATCGCCTGGTGATCCCCGTGGACCCCCGATGCGACGCGCTGGAAGGTCTGCCCCCCATCGGTGGACTTGGACATCCCCCCGGCCAGGGTGAAAACTGTGTTGGGGTCGGACGGATCGGCGAAGACGTCAGAGTAGTAGAAGGGCCGGAAGTTCAGGTTCCGGTCGTCACTCACCATCCGCCAGTTCTCTCCGTAGTCGTCGGATCGGAAAAGGGTGCCGGCGGTGGGGAATTCCGTGATCAGGTAGATCACGTTGGGGGAGGATTGGGCTACGCTGATCCCCGGCCGGGCCATGGGCTCGTCGGGGAGGGTTTCGATCTTCTTCCAGCTCGATCCTCCGTCTCGGGAGACGTAGAGGGCGGTTTCCTCCCCGCCGTCATCGAAACGCCATGGACGGCGGCGAAAAGTCCACATTCCCGCGTAGACATTCCTGGGGTTGCTGAGGTCCAGATCGAGATCGGCGCAACCCGTGTCCTCGTTGATGTAGAGGACGTGATCCCAGTTCTGCCCACCGTCCACCGTCCTGAAGACGCCCCGCTCTTCATTGGGGCCCCACGCTCGCCCCATAGCACAGACCAGGGCCACGTCCGGGTCCCGGGGATCCACAACGATTCTCTTGATGTGTTCCGTCTTCTCCAGGCCCAGGCGCGTCCAACTGTCGCCCCCGTCGGTGGAGCGCCAGACCCCCAAGCCGTAGGAGATGGAGTTTCGAGGATCTGCCTCCCCAGAGCCCAACCAGATCACGTTGTGATCGGATGGGGCCACGGTCAGGGAACCCACGGAGTAGGCCTCTGCGTCCTGCCACTGACCTTCAAAGGTCACGCCCCCGTTGGTGGTCTTCCACACTCCCCCGTCGGCTCCTCCCACCCAGTAGGTGGAGGGATCACCGGGGATCCCGACGATGGCCGAAACCCGGCCGCCCACATTGGCAGGCCCGATATGACGGAACTCGAGGCCTGCGATGGCCGCTTGAATAGCGTCGACGCCCTGCCCGCTTAGAGGAGTGGGGAAGGGGCCTCCCAGAAGAATCGGGAGGAGAGCGAAGAGCCAGATGGCCCGGTGGATCTGGGCAAAAGCAGGAGAGTACTTGGCCCGTCGGATCTGAGAAGGAGGGATGGGAGTGTGCATGGTCGTGTGGATCTGAAGAGAAACGGGAGAGTGCATGGTCGGGCATCTTTCCGAGGTGGGAGGTAGGGACTCGGCAGGCGAATGTACCGGGCCCGGTGGCGAGGTGCCATCCCCGGAACTAGGGTCAG
>JAUXEE010000269.1 GCA_030618065.1 Gemmatimonadota bacterium | reverse complement strand
TCGATGAGATGGGGAAGGTGGTCATCATCGAGTCCAAATCCATCACCGAGTACCTGCAGCAGATGGACGAGATCGGGGAGGACACCGCCGAGTACGAAGACGTGTTCGGGTACTCCGTGGGAGAGACGGAGCCCCGTATGCCCCTGTACGAGTATCCACCCTACGACTTCGGGGTGACCGAGGAGATTACGAACCTGGAGTTGGTTGAAGTTGCGCAATAGCCACTGACCCCCTCAGCTTTGGGGAAAGTAGGGTCTGACATTCCCGTGCGTCATCCCCCCCCTGCCGCCCGGGACCGGAAACGAGTGAGCCCCACTGGCGTCCGCATCCAGTCGGAGGTTTTTTTGGCGCATCAACTCTGTGTCCTCGGTTCACCGAAGGTCCTCGACCGGGCCGGCAACCCGGTTTCCCTGTCCCTGGGGAAACCCCTGGCCCTCCTCATCTATGTGGCCTCCAGCTCCTCCCCCGTGTCCAGAGACGAGGTGGCTGACCTCCTCTGGCCAGAAGCGGACCGACGAAAGGGGCGCCACTCCGTCCGGCAAGCTCTCTGGGTCCTTCGTAACGCCATCGGCGAAGATCTCTTCGAGAGCCACGATCCCCTCTCGTTGAAGGAAGGGGTTCTGGAGTTCGACCTCCAACGGTTCACCGATGCTCTTTCGGAGAGCCGTATCGAGGATGCCAGCACCCTTTGGCGGGGCCCCGTATTGGATCATTTCGTCCTCGCCGGAGTCCGCCACTGGGACCATTGGACCGATGAGCTTCGAAGCGACCTCGAACACCGGTTCTCGAAAGCCCTGCTTCAGCATGCTCGCCTTCTGACGGAGCAGGGAGAGGCCGACGCAGCCGTTTCTGCCCTGGACCAGGCCATCGAGGTGGCCCCCTCATCCGAGGCTCCCCATTTGACCCGGATCGAGCTCCTCCTGGATCTCCTCCGCCTGGGTGCCGCTCGGGAGGCTCTCGCTGACGCCCATCAGGTCCTGGGCGATCACCCGGAGTCGTCGATTCGCCTAGCCGTCATGGAGGAACGCCTCCACCAGGTGATCCAGGAACAAAGGACCAGAGTCACAGAGGGTGAGAGTTTCCCCTTGGAGTTCGTGGGAAGGAGCCGGGAGTTGGCCGGACTCCATACGCTTTGGCGGGACGCCGACCTCAGCCGTACACGGGTTGCCGTCATCACGGGGCCCTCCGGAATCGGAAAGACCCGCCTGGCTCAGGAACTCCTTTCCTACGTGTCCGGAGCCGACATCCGGTCCGTGGCTCTCAAGGGATCCCGGGCGGAAATGAAGCTCCGGTGGGGAGCTGCATCGGACTTCGTCCGGCAACTTCTCCGCATGCCGGGCTCCGCCGGAATCTCCTCGGCCTCCGACTCTCTCCTCAGAGCCATGCTACCCAGTATGGGGAGGGACGCCATCAACCTTCAGACGGTGAATGGCGTAAGCCCTGCGGCCATTCTGGACGCCGTGTCGGACCTCCTGGAGTCCATCGCCTTCGAAGCTCCTCTGGTAGTCTTGGTGGACGATTTCCAGTGGATGGATCAGGACAGTCGAACCCTCTTCCTTGGCCTCGCCAAACGGTGCAGAGAACTCCGCGTCCTCTTCCTGATCCTGGGACGCTCCGACCTCTCCAGCCGCCATTGGGAGGATGTTGAGGCGTCCCTGGTGGAGGAGGCGGGGGCCAGCCGGTTCCTTCTCCGACCCCTCATCGAAGAAGAAGTCGGTGAGCTCCTGGCCCTTGGGGCGGCCTTCCCCAGCCCGGAAGATGCGGCGGGAGTCGTGGCCAGGATTCACCAGGCAAGCGCCGGAAACCCCCTCTTCATCCGGGAGATCCTGAGAGAGCTTCACGGACTGGGAATCGTTCGGAGGGAGGGCGACGGGTGGGTTTTCCATACCTCCGAGATTCCTGAGGAATTCGACCTACCTGAGAACCTCCGGGTTCTCCTTCGGGAGCGTTTGAACCGCCTTTCGGAGGCTGCCGCCAACCTGGCCGCCACTCTGGCGAGGGAGAGTCGAGAGACGGCCTCGGAAGTCCTCCAAAAAGAGACCCAACTTCCTTCCGGCGTTTTCACCCAAGCTGTCGCAGAGCTCCTGGAGCGGGGAGTCGTCGAATGGGTGGACGGCACCTCATTGGACTTCGTCCACGATCTTCTTCGGGATACGGCCACGACCCACCTGGCGGGCTCCCTTCCGGAGCCACCGGATAAGGTCAGGTGGCTCACCAAGAACCAGGGCATCATGGCTCTGGCCACCGGCATTCTCATCGCCCTTCCCCTTGGAATTCTGTGGGGGAGGGGGGCCTTGCCATTGGAAAGGGAGCCGGATCCTCCCCCGTATGGAGGAGGGATCATCGTTTATCATAAGGAAAACCGCCCTCCCAAGGCTATCAGGATTCTGAAGGGCCCTCTGGAGGAGTGGGAGTGGGTACAACTCGATCCAGCCCCACCCCCCGGGGCCCGCTTCACCTTCCGGGATCCGGGAGGGGGGTTCATCTGGTTCGGCGCAGACGATACGGATGACGGCCCTGATCTGGTTCGAATCCTCCACGACGGAACCCGCATTCCCTTCCTTCATGAGCCCGGAGACGAGTCCATTCAGGACCTATCCCCGGATGGCACTCGTTTGCTGTTCACGTCGGAAAACGTGGGTCGGGAACGGTTCAGCCACAGCCTCTACTGGGCGGACCTCTGGTTGCACCAGAGGAAGCACCTGATCTACGAAGGATCGGGCAGTGTCGGGCTTGGCAGGTGGTCCGGGGACGGAGACATGGTGGCCTTCAACATCGTGGCTGTTTCCGACTCCCTGGCCGTCTATTCTCTCACTGGGGAACGGCTGTGGGCCAGGGCCTTCGGGGAAATCTACGAGATCGCCTGGTGCGGAGAATCCATCCTCCTCGTCGCTGCCCCGGAAGGACAACCCTACCTTTTCAAGGTCGACCTCCCGGAGGAAGAAGTCTCGTCCATCGCTCCCATGGCCCTGAGCGGGAGGCTGGACTGCTCCCCCGACGGAAGGGCCATCGTTCAACTTGGAATCGTGGAAGGCCGGCCGGCCACCATCCTTCGGGACCTGGAGACGGGAGAGGTCCACGCCTTCCCCCCCAGGGAGCTGACCGACTATTGGCCGCATTGGATTCCTGACGCCGTGTCGTCCGTGCCGGTGGAGGTTCGGGCCCAGGACGACACCATCCACATCGAGTGGGGGGAGAGACGCGCCCTCACCGCTTCCCTCATCCATTCCGACGCCTCCGAATCACTCGATGGAATCCGGTGGGAGTCCCTGGACCCAGACGTGGCCACGGTAAGCCTCGACCACGAGCTCACAGGCAACGGGGCCGGGGTGGCCCGGGTCTTGGCCCGCTGGAGACACTCCTTCCGCGACACCGTCGTAGTGGTGGTGGAGGACAAAGGCACCGGAGGGCCCACCGCCCACCTGAGGGAGCTTTGGACCACCCTGGATACCACCCGCTGGATCCCGTTCGGCTCCCACCCACCGGTGGTGAAGGTCGCGGAGGGGCATGGAGTCCTCGAAGTGAGAGGCGACGAAAAGTACTCCGACGGAGTCCTTCTCAGAGAGGCCATACCCCTGGATCAGGGGGTCACCGCGGAGTACGAGTTCAAGATGGAACTCAACCGGGACGTTCATCAGAGCGTGAGCCTCTGCCTGAGGGACATGGACCCGGATCGGTTCGACCGAGCTAACGGCGTGAGCGAATGGAACGGAGAGATGTTGTGCTTCCACTATCCTGCTCGGGAACTCGAAAAAATGGACCCGTCTGAAGCTGTCCTCTTCCTCACCCCAGGGGTGGAGACCAGGGTGAACTTACCCGACGCCCTCCCCACTTCAGAGTGGACCCATGTGGCGATCCAGGTGAGGGCAGACGGTGAGTCCAGCCTCGTGGTCAACCATGAGCGGGTGGCCACCTCCCCCATTCTCCTACCCACCATTCCCCATCTTCAGT
>JAUXEE010000257.1 GCA_030618065.1 Gemmatimonadota bacterium | reverse complement strand
GGTATAGGCGAAACCACCTCCGGTTCCGCTGGTCCAGGCCGTTTGGACATCGACGGCCGAGAGTCCCCGGAGGGAAGATTGGAGATGGCTCACCATCGGTTCCCACGACACGGAAGGGGGATGGTTCGAACAGGCGATGGGGGGCAGGGCAACCAGGATAGCCAGGAAGGTACGGAATCTAGTCATACGCTTGTCACCACTCCGATTACGTCGGTCAGGAACCACCAGAGCCCCACGGCCAAAATGGCCCCGGGAATGACCCACCGGATCCAATGGTATAGAAAGATCTGCCAGGGCCGGGGAGATCGGTCTTCGGTCCCCGCAGCCATCTCTTTCAAAAAGGCGCCTCTTTTCATTCCCCACCCTACCGCCAGGACAGCCACCAGGACTCCCGCCGTCTGGGCGCCGGATCCGAAGGCCAGATCCCAGGGCACGAAGATCCCCATGTTGACCATGGGAGGTAGGGCCAGGAGGAGTACCAACCCGGCCATGGTCCAGGTCGCGCTCCTCCGGCTGAGGCGAGTGTTGTCCGTGAGCCCCGCCACCAGGACCTCGAAAGCCGCGACGCCGGAGAGGAAGGCCGCTCCGGCGAGGGAAACGAAGAAGAGAGTCCCGAAGGCCCATCCTCCGGGAATCCGTGCGAAGACCCTTGGAAGGGTCTCGAAAATCAAACCGGGTCCACTCCCGGGCTCCATCCCCAAAGCCATAACGGCGGGAAAAATGGCCAAGCCAGCCAGGAGGCCTGCTGCCGTGTCTCCGCCCACCGTCCAGAGAGCGTTCTTCCCCAAGGCGTCGTCCCGGTTCAGGTAGGACCCGTAAACCACCATGAATGTCCCGCCCAAGGCCAGGGAGAAAATGACTTGGCCCAGAGCGGCCATGGCTACGGTCGGGGTGAGATCCGAGGGCTGGAACTTGAGGATATACCACTCGAGGCCGGCCCCGGCTCCGGGTAGGGTCAGAGACCGGGCAATGATCAGGAGCAAGCAGAGGAACAGGAGGGGAGTCAGGATGATGCTGGCTTTCTCGATTCCGGAGCGGAGGCCCCGAAGGAGGACCACAACTGCCGCCATCACTACAACTCCGGTGAAGAGAATTTGAAGAGCGAAGGAGCGGAGGCCGAACCCCTCATGGGGAGGAAGAATGTCCCCTCCGGTGAGAGGAGCGCCGAAGGGCGCCAGGATCCCTGCCAATCCGTGGAAGACCACCCACCCGATGGCGTTGGTATAGTAGGCGGTGGCCGCCGTCACCGTTCCGAAAAACACCCACCCCAGGACACGACCGCCAGGGAGGCCTGCCCGCTCGAAAGCGCCCACGGTGCCCCGCCGCGTATGGCGACCCAGCGTCCACTCAGCCATGAGGGCCGGGATTCCGATGATGAGGGCGAACACCAAATAGAGGAGGACGAAGGCAGCACCCCCGAAGCGCCCCACCATGTAGGGGAATCGCCAGACATTCCCGAGGCCCACGGCGACTCCCACCATGGTGGCCAGGAGCGCATACCGGGAGGAGAAAGTCTCCCGGGTCACCGACGGTGCCTCATGTAGCCAACTCCTCGATGGCGTTCAGGAGCGTCCCGACGTCCTCTTCATTGTTGTAGAAGTGGGTAGAGGCTCGGATTCCCCCGACGCCGGATGTGTAGCGTTGGGCCAGGTAGATTCTCCGGCCCAGGAGTTCCTCCAGGAGGACTCGATCCTCCTCAGGAGAGTCGTACATGTTGAAGATGGTGATGCCCGACCGGGCCTCTTCCGGCTCCCCGGGGGAGATCAACCGGGCCCCCAGTCGTTCCAGACCTGACCGAAGTTGGAGGCTGAGATCCAGGATGTGACGGTGGATGGTGTGGATCCCCACCTCGTTGATCTGGGCCAGGGAGGCTCCCAGGCCCACAGCCCCAGGGTAGTTGGAGGTTCCCGCGATCTCGAACTTCGTCGCCGTCTGCTGGAAGCTCCATTCGGAATAAGGACTAATCTCCGGTCTCCGAAAGTACTCCCCCCATCCCCCTTCGGGAGTGTCCAGGGCCAGATATCCCCAACTGTCGGGATCCAGCTCACGGATGCGGTCAGGAGAGATATAGAGGATGCCGCAGCCGAAAGGAGCATTGAGCCACTTGTGCCCTCCTGCCATGAGGAAGTCCACAGGCGTTTCTTGAACATCCAGAGGACAGGCGCCAAGGTGCTGAATCGCATCGACCACCAGGTAGATGTCCCGGGATCGACAGAGGTCGCCAAGCGCTCCCAAGTCGATCCGGTGGCCGGAGCACCATTGGACCGAGGATACGCAGACGACCCTGGTCCGGTCATCCATGGCCTCCTCGAAGTGATCCGCCGTGAGCAGGCCGTTCGGGCCGGTTCGCACCGGCGCCAGCTCCACGCCTACGGAAGCTTCCTTCATCTTCCAGGGGATGGAAACCTGAAGGTATTCCGTATCCGCGACGAGAATCCGGTCTCCAGATCGGAGTGGAATGGCGTTGGCCACGATGTTGAGGCCGTGGGTGGTGCTTTCCACCAAGGCGATTTGATCTTCCTCGGCGTTCAGGAGGATCGCGGCCTCCTCGATGGCCCGGTGCCGCATTTCGTCCATGACCATGTGGTGACGAGAGGCATCGGCTGAAGCTGGCTGGATGCAGATGCCCATGAACGACCCGACTGCGTCAAAAACCGGTTGGGAAATGAGGGACACCGCGGCTGCGTCCAGGTAGACCAGATTGTCGGTGGCCGGGAAAGTCCTTCGGGCGTCAGCGGGGGAAGTTTGCATCTCGAGGATCCGGGATTGGAGTTAGGAGGGGCCCGGAGATCAGGGTACTTCGGTTCGGAGAACCTCTGCAAGGGCGTCCAGGGCCGTTTCCACATCCTGGAGGGTGGAATAGAAGTGGGGTGCCAGGCGAATCGCCGGACCCCGGGCCGAGGCTAGGATCCCTCGCTCTCGGAGTTCAGCCTCGATGACATGGGAGTCTCCGGGAACCAGGAAGGCCGTAGTCGGGGCTTTCTGGGTCGGGTCCTCACTTCCCAGAAGTCGAAGCCCCCGAGCCTTCCCTCCCTCGATCAGGGCCCTGGAGAGCTCCTCCGTCCATGCCTGGATGGCATCCAGACCGATATCTGTCAGAAAATCCATGGCCGCCCGGGCCACGTATGCCTCGAAAATGGGAGGTGTGCCGGTGTCGAATCGGCGAGCTACCGGGGCCCAGCTCAGCTCTTTGACATCGAAGGCGAAGGGGTTCTCCCGTCCTCCCCAACCCGTGAGGGTCGGCTCCAGAGTCTCTGCTACGGAGGGCTTCACGTATAGGAATGCAATGCCCGGGATTCCCATGAGGAACTTGAGGTTTCCGGATGTGAGGAAGTCCAGGTCCAGGGCCTTCACGTCCAGGGAGCAGCTTCCAAGGGTCTGGTAGGCGTCCACGAACACCAAAGCCCCCACTTCACGCGACATGGCCACCACTGCCGCCAAGTCCTGCTTGAAGCCCGATTGGTAATACCCGTGGCAGGCCGACACCAGGATGGTGTCCTCGTCCAAGGCACTCTCGTATCCGTCCAAAGGGATGATCCCACCCTTGACCGGGATCCAGGTCAACTGTGCCCCGTGCCTCTCCTGGGCCAGCCATACGTGGCCCACCGTGGGGAACTCCCCCTCCGTGACCGCGACTTTATGCCGCGGGGCGGAAAAATCCAGGGCGCTGGCGACACTGGACGTAGCTTGGGATACGGAGACGCAGACCGAGACTTCGTCCGGTGAAGCGTTGATGATCCGGGAGAAGCTGATACGGGAAGCTTCCACTTCAGCCATCCACCGATCCCAGTCCATCCCCTCGTTATTCCAGGACTCCAGGTACTCCTCCGCAGCCGCCCTCGTGATGTCCATCTGGGGTGCCTGGGAGCAGTTGTTCATGGGCACGGTGTGTCGGAGAAGGGGAATCCTCCTTCGAACGGCATCGATATCGTAGAGCGGTCTGGGGCTCATGATCTCCGAAAGAGGTCAGATGGAACCGAAGAGACTCTGACCTGAGCTCAACAGGTCGGTGCAGGCCACACAAACCCGTTCAGCCATGTTCTGTTCGGCCTTCTTCAGGTAACTCCGGGGAT
>JAUXEE010000321.1 GCA_030618065.1 Gemmatimonadota bacterium | reverse complement strand
CCTTGAGAGGAGCCCCCCCCCAAAAGGGCCTTGGAGCATGGCTCCGAAGAAGGGATCATCATTGAGATGGATCCCTTGAGCCGGAGTCGAGGTAGATGAAGTATCCGAAGAGAAGCCAGTACAAATACGCGAAGTCCCGCTATCGGATCGGAAACTGGCCTGAATACGAAGCAGGTCTTCGCCAGAGAGGGGACCTCACCGGCGTGCCCGCATCAGCCTGCCTCAGGGCCCTCACAATCTGCTGTTCCGTGTACCGACTCTTCCGCATCCGATCAGCCTCCTCTTGCCCCCTATTCCGGGGCCTTTGGCCCGGCCAATAAAACCGCTCCTTTACGTTGGCTTAGCTGGACCGACTTTCGGGGAGGAGACCACCCGAGAGCTGTTTCACAGAGATCCACTATCAAGGGCCCCACCGGGGGCGACGGCGGCAAGAGCGCAACACGGATGACGAAACCGCCTGGGAGGCTAACCTCGTAGGAAAACGGCCTGGCCGAAGAGGGGCTCAACACCCACTTCCGAGGGCCCTCAACAAACGGATGCGGTGGTAGCTGAGTTTCATCAGATTGAGGCGGAGCGTTCTCCAAAGCGCGGCTCCGCCCTTTGGGTCCGATAGTGCGAGACGAGTATGGAGCTGCCCCATTTGGTGGACGGACCGAGCACTCCCTTGGACTTCCCCCGGCGATAGGCGTGCGGCCTTCTGCTTTCCTCGTATTCGTGACCTTCACTCTTTTCATCCGCCGATCCCCCATTCTCGGCTTCTCGCACTCAAGACGGCTCCGGGGCCACAGCGCGGAAGGGCCACTCCGAATTCGGAGATTAGTGCGAGGGATGCCGCGGTTTTCGTTTCGCCTCCGTCAATAGAACAGCATTCAGATTTGCACGCTTTTCGACTTCGGGTGTCTTTATAGGTGGAATCGGGAAGGACGCTGCCTGTCCTGAGTCTCCGTGGGGTCAGCTTCAGGGGCGGTCCGGTCGACCTGAAAGCACAAGGAACAGGAAGTGCCGGCGGACAACCGCTTCGAGGTTGCAGTACCGATACCATGGAGAGCTGGAATGGAGAGGAGGATAGGCATTTAAAGGACCCTTCTGGCCTGTGACTCCCCTGGGAAGGTGGGGTTTGGTTGGTGGAAGGGTCAAGATTGGTGGAAGAGAAGGTTAGGGGGGAGGGGGTCGGGCCCCGAGAGAAGGGTATTTCCGTGTCGGCGGGCGCGCCTTCGGCGAGGGCAGGCTGGAATAGGAGCTACCAGCCCCGGGTCTGGTCGAAGTCGTCGTCCTCGGAGACGGGGTCGGGTTCGGTGGGGTCGAAGGAAGGGGTTTGATCGAGGTCGTCGGGGAAGCACTCCTGGGCGGCCTCCTTCGGTTCCCCACCACCGGGGCCCATCTGGAGTTCAGCCTGGGGCGGCCCCCGGGGCCCCCGGGCGGGATGAATCAGAGGAGGGGAGGTGGGCTCACCGATGTGGGCGAGGATCCGGGTGATGGGCTCCGGATCGGTGAGGAACGCGATGAAGGTGAGGGGGGTGCCACAGGCGGGGCAGATCAGAGGGAGGACCTCGTAGATTCTGGCCAGAAGTGCGGCCCACGGGGAGGGTCGGCAGCGGCCTGAGGCGGGCGGTTGGGTTTCAGGGTTCAGGGGCTTGGGAGGCGAGGCCATCGGGGCCATCGTTTCCGGGAGTGGGAGATCCCCAACGGAATTCCGGACGGCGGCGGAATGGTCCTGGTGGGTCCGAGCCGTGACGAGGGGCCTCAGGGGGGCATTGGGTGCGAAGACCCCATGGTAGCGGTGGCGGTGGATGCGGGGTGGGGGAAGGATGGCGGCGAGACGGTCGAGGAACTCCAGGGCCGAGAGGCGGAGCGCGGTGCGGCCAGAGAGATCCGGGGCCGGGAGGACGTAGAGCACCTGGTCGGAGCGGCCGCCGACGAGGTGAAGGCGGCCCAGAGCGAACGGGGGCCGGGCGCAGTAGCGGATCAGGCGCTCGAGGCCGGCTCGGTCGTGGGCCTCAATGTGAACGCTGGCGTCGAGGCTAAAACCACCACCGTGCTCCCAGGTGAGCATATCCTCGGCTTCGTGGGGCTCCAGGATCCCTTGGCGGCGAACGTGGCGGAGGACCCTCTTTCGGACCGTATGCTGGAGGCCCTCCAGGAGCTGGGGCGTGAGAGCGGTGGCTTCGTGGAAGCGGATGCCGTCGGTTGGTTTGCCGTTTTGGTTTCGGGCCTCCAAACCCGGATCGGCCTCGATCCTCTCAAAGAGTCCATCGACGACGGCCAGGTGAAAGTGGTAGTGGGGATTGAGCGACGAGCCGAACCGGTGCAGGAAACTCACGGCTCCCATCGAGGCCGTGGCCGACGCCGTGGAGCTCGCCACTCTCAGGGTAGCCTGGAGGGCCCGGAGGAGGATGTGGAGGACGGCGGTGGCGGTCTTGGGGCGGTGGTGGAGGAAGGGCCTCAAGCGCTTGGGGACCGAAAGCACGAACTGGCGGACCGGGACGTGGGGGAAGACATGGTCCACCATATGGGCGGCCGTCTCGGCCATGTGGCGGGCTCCGCAGGAGGGACAAAATCAAGCGCTCCTGCCAGGGTTTCCTCGTCTACTGTCTCCATCCGCTTTTTGGTCAATGGCCCTGTATCCTCGATTGAACCTTCGGCGGAAGCCTTGATAACACCCCGTGGTCCGAAAGCTTCGCGGAAAGTTCTGCCATCTGTCAGCACAACATCACCTGGATAGTCTTCATTCTCGGGCTCCTGGAAGACCCACTTTTAACAGCCCGGTTCTAAATCCACTTTGTCCCGTAATAAAGGAGGCATGTCCTGCCGTACAGGATTGTTCACCGTAGGCGTCGGTGAAGATCATTCCTTCCCTGGCAATTAGCAGCCCGCCTATATGGCGGGTCTGCTACATTGCATTCGTTAGCTGGCTAAACGCGTTCACTTCACCTTCCCGATGTCCGGCATCGTCCAGCTCTTATCGAAGAGAGGTTCTTCCGGGCCATAGAATCGAAACCACGCGAACCAGCCCTTTCCCGGCGGGGTGTGAATCCAGTT
>JAUXEE010000001.1 GCA_030618065.1 Gemmatimonadota bacterium | reverse complement strand
TCCCCCACAACATGAGATCGTCGAACGAACCGGTATCGTCGAACGAACCGACGCCGACGAGTCCGTGGGGAAGGGTAGTGTCGGAAGCGGTGAGGATGGGCGTTTCCATGTCGTCCAGGAAGGCCTGAATTTCACCCTCATCTGTCTCAGCGCACCCGGCCACGAGCACGAGACCCAGGAAGAGGTTGGCGCCGGCCCGAGTCCGCTTCATCAAATTGGCTCCCTCCAGTCTTGCGGATCCCACCTCAGCAACCGCACACTTCGCGAGAATTCTTAGGCATATTTGGTGATTGGAAGCTCTCTTGGAGGAGTATGTGATGAAACGGGCCACCGCAACCAGCCTCGTCTTTTTCTTTGCCCTGACCACCACGCTGGCGGCTCAGACCAAACCGCCGCCAGGGTTCGCCGACTACGGCCAATGGGAGACGCTCTCACCGGCGGGGAGCCGTGGAGGCTTCTCCCCCGACGGCCAATGGATCGCCTACGCCATCAATCGTACCAATAGGGACAATGAGCTGCGCATCACGAAGCTCGCCGACGGCGTCACAGAGGTGATCGCCTTCGGTGCCCAGCCGGCCTACTCCTCCGATTCGAGGTGGATCGCCTACCGCATCGGTCAGTCCGAAGCTGATCAGGAGAAGCTGAGAAGCGAGGAAAGACCGGTTCAGAACAAACTCGGCCTGCGGAATCTGGAGACGGGTGAGTCGTGGACGGTGGACGGTATCGACTCGTTCGATTTCAGCCCCGACGCCGCCTTCCTGGTGATGAGGCGCTACGCACCAGAGAGGGCGAGAGGATCTTCGGGAGGCGGCCAAGCCGGAACCGATGAAGGGAGCCTCGGAACGACCATCATCCTCAGGCAGTTGGCGACCGGGCGTGACATGACGTTCGGAAACGTGTCCCACTTTGCCTGGCAGAAGGTGGAGAGCAGCCACCTTCTGGCAATGGTCATCAGCGCCGAAGACAAGATAGGTAATGCCGTCCACCTGTTTGACGCGGAGACCGCCGAGCTGCGGGTGCTGGAATCATCGAATTCCATCTACAGGAATCTTGTGTGGCGGGACGATGCTGCCGATCTCGCCGTGCTCCGCACCAAGACCGACGATGGCAAGGAGGGTTCGACGAATGTCGTTCTCGCCTGGACCGGCCTGGGCGGAAATGAGGACACGCGCAGCTATGACCCCACTTCGGATCCCACATTCCCGGAGGGGATGAGGACCGTCCCCTTCCGACCACTCTCCTGGTCCGGGGACGGAAGCGTGCTCTTTCTCGGGATCGCGGAATGGGAGAACAAAGCCCTCCCACCTGAGGAGGGGGGAGAAGGGGAGGAAGGGGATGATGCGGTGGAAGGGGACGATGCGGAAGAAAGTGACGCTTCGGAGGAAGCGGATGATCCCTCCACCGTCGAGATCTGGCATTGGACCGACGTGTTCGTCATGCCCTGGCAGAAGGTCCACGCAGCTCAGGATCGGCAAAGGAACATGCTGGCTGCCTGGCATATCGAGAGCGGCCGGTTCGTACAACTCGGCCAGGACCTGATCGAGGAGAGAGTAACGTCCATTCGGCACACGGAGCTGGCCTTCGTTGCGGAGTGGTCCAAGTACGCCTTTGAGCGGTCGATTGGCCGCAGGGGGGCTGATCTTTTCATTCAAGACATAAAGACCGGGGCCCGGACGCAACTCAAGGAGAACATCAACGACCGTTACCTCCAGGCGAGCCCCGGTGGAGAGTACCTGCTCTTCCTGGACGATGGCCACTACTGGACCATCGATCTCGCCACGCGGGAGATCGTGAATATCACGGAGTCCGCTCCCATTTCGTTCATCAACCAGGAGTCGGACCAAACGTCCAAGGTGTATCCGGATCAACTACAGAAGCCGCCCTTCGGGGTCGCGGGTTGGACGAAGGACGACGCTGCGGTTCTCCTCTATGACAAGTACGACTTGTGGTCTGTCGCGTCGGACGGATCGGGGGCGGAGCGCTTGACCGACGGCGTTTCCGAGGAGGTTCGGCACCGGGTGGTCCGACCCGACCGGGGAGGCAGGGGAGGGGGGGGAGGTCCTGGCTCGTCTGCCCGAGGCTATGAGTGGATTGATCTCGACGAGCCCGTGTACCTCAGTCTATACGGGGAATGGACGAAGAAGTCGGGCTACGGGGTGCTCAAGCCTAATGGGGGCGTCGAACGCCTCGTGTGGCTCGACAAGAGGGTGGGATCCCTCGCAAAGGCTGAGAAATCCGATGTGTACGGCTACATCGCACAGGACTATGACGACTCACCGGACATCTTCGTGGGTGGGCCAGAGCTGGGAGATGCCAGGCAGGTCACGACGACCAATGCTTTCCAGAGCGACTATGCTTGGGGGCACAGCGAGCTCATCGATTACGTGACCGATAAAGGTCGTAAGATGCAGGGCGCCTTGATCTACCCGGCCGGGTATGATCCGGGGAAGAAATATCCAATGATCGTCTACAACTACGAACTGCTCTCCCAAAATGTCCACCGCTACGTGTCGCCTTCCGACCGCAGTTACTACAACACCGCGGTCTTCATGACCCATGGTTACTTCGTCTTGCAGCCGGACATCGTTTTCAGAATCCGGCAGCCGGGATGGTCGGTGGTGGAGTGCATCGGGGCGGCCGTGGAGGAGGTGATCGAGATGGGCCTCGTGGATCCCGAGCGCGTCGGCATCGTCGGGCACTCCATGGGCGGTTTCAACACTTCCTTCGTCGCGACGAACACACATGGCATGTTCGCTGCCGCGGTCGCAGGCGCACCCATGACCGATCTGGTCAGCTACTACGGCGACCATCACTGGGGCTCGGGTATTGCCGAGACCGATCACATCGAGACGGGCCAGGAACGAATGGAGGTCGCCCTCTATGAAGACCTCCAGGCCTATATCGACAACTCCGCGGTCTACAACGCCCATGAAATGACAGTACCGCTCCTCCTGGAGGTCGGCGACGAGGACGGGATTGTGGCTTGGTACCAGGGCATCGAGCTCTACAACATCGCCCGGAGGGCAAAAAGGAACGTAGTGATGCTCGCCTACATCGGTGAAGACCACGGCCTACGACAGGAGGAGAATCAGAAGGATTACCAGCGCCGCATCCTGGCCTGGTTCGGACACTACCTGAAAGGTGAGCCGGCAGAGCCATGGATCACCGAGGGCAAGAGCTTCCTCGCACGCGATGCGGAGTTGAAGCGACTGAAGGCGATCCGGTAAGTGGACGCCGGTTCCTTCTGGTCCTCCACGCCCTCACCGGCGTGGAGGAAGGAGCGGATCCGGGAATCGACGCCGGTCAGCTACATCAGTCGGAGGCCGACCGACTCTCGAAGGGTGATCCAGCGCTTGATTACCTCCAGGAAGTGGGCCTCGGCCGCTTCGCAGGCGGCCACCTGCCGCATCGTCGGTGCGACGTCGGCGCCCTGCATGGACATGGCGGCGCTCATCATGGCCTGACTCACGCTCTGCAGGTTGGGTGGAGCTGAGGGCCCACCCCTACGGAACCGTCGTGAAGTTTGAGGGCGAGGCGCGGGCGCCATCGCCTCGACTTCGGCTCTGAGGGCGGCAGCTTCCGCACTCCCTACGGCTTCGAGTTCAGCCACGAGTGCTCTAGCGTCCTGGTAGGCAGAGTTCGCGAAGACGGCTCCCTCCCACATCTTCCTCGAGAGGGATGCGAGAAGGGCCAGGTCGGCAGCCGGTGTCGTCACCCTCGGGTCGAGGCGCAAGGACAGGGGCTGGGTGAAGTGCTCCTCATCTACGGTGAGGCGCACCGTGTATTCGCCTGGAGGCGCCCAGGGGGCTTCCACCCGCGGGTAGGTGCGGTGAGGCACCGCACCGGTTGCGCCACCTCCCGCTCTGGGCTCATCGCCGATGGGATCGAAGTGCAGGTCCCACGAGATGCGATGCATGCCTTTCCGAGTGGAAATCACCATCTGAGGAGCCGGCCAGTACAAAGGAACTCTGCAGTTCGGGGCTGTCGGGTCCTTTCTGCAGATTCGGTCGTATCCTTCCGGATCCAAGGCGGGATCGGGATCCAACACCGGGTCGTCGCTCGAGTAGGAGCGTATGGTCTTCCCGTCGGCGTCCAGGATATCAAGGGTGACGGGCTCCGGTGCGTCGGTGGCCAGGTAGTAGTCGATGATGCCTCCCGGGGGTGGGTTCTCGCCCGCCGGAAGCGAAGGCGTCCACTCTGTGGGGTCGTTGGTGCCGAAGCGGACACGCAGCGCCGTGGCCGGCTCGAACAGGTAGGCCTCGGTCGCTGCCTGGGCCTCAGCCGCCTGCCGCAGCGGTGTCACATTGTCCAGGATCCAGAAGCCCCGCCCATGCGTGCCCGCCACCAGGTCCGAGCACATGCACGTGCTATCGTCCTTTACCTGGATGTCTCGCACCGAGACCGCCGGCATGTCCAGCCGCAGAGAGTGCCAGTGGTCACCGTCGTCGAAGGAGGTCCAGACCTGGGTCTCCGTCGCAGCGTAAAGAAGCCCCGGCTTCCGTGGATCCTCTCGGATGGCGTTGGCTACGGCGCCCGGCGTCAGTCCGTTGTTGATCTCCGTCCACGTCTCGCCGCCATCGTGGGTGCGCCAGAAGTGGGGATTCATGTCGTCGATCCGCATGGTATTGGCTGCGGCGTAAGCGGTGCCCTTATCGAAATGGCCCGCCTCGATGTTGAAGATCCGCGTCCACGGCTTGATCTCGGGCGGCGTCACATCCCTCCAGTTTGCGCCGCCATCGGTAGTGACCTGGATGTTGCCGTCGTCGGTGCCGGCCCAGAGGATATCCACGTCCAGAGGCGAAGCCGACAGGGCCGTGATGGTGCCTTGTTGGCTTGGCGTGACCTGTTCGGCGTACTTGCCCGCGTTGGTCGGAACTTCCCAGGTGGGGCGTGACAGGTCGGGACTGATGCGGGTCCAGCTATGGCCACGGTCCCTGGTCTTCCACACTGCGTTGGACGTGTAGAAGAGAAGGTCGGGGTCGATAGGTGACCAGAGGATGGGCATGGTGCGGACGTTACGGTTGAAGGGTCCGCCCCGAGGTCCCATGTCGGGTCCAACCCGGGTGGTCTGGCCGGTCTTCCGGTTGTAGAGGGTGACATCCGACCGGCTGCTCCCGAAGACCATATCCGGATCACGGGGGTCCGGCGCTGCGATGCCGTACTCCTGGATGTTTACGGGATGCCAATCGTGGAAGGTGATCATGCCGTCCATGGAGCGGCTTTGTACGCACGCCGAGCCCGAGTCCTGCTGGCCACTGCAAACGCGATAGGGGAAGTCGTTGTCGGTGGTGACGTGGTACATGGCCCCGGTGGGTTGGGTGTACCAGGTGCTCCAGGACTCGCCCCGGTTGCCGGAGACCAGCGCACCCTGATCCGACACGGTCAGGATGATGTCCGTGTTGTTCGGGTTGATCCAGGTCTTCTGGTAGTCATCTCCTCCATACGCACCGACAATTGCCGACCAGGTATTGCCGCCATCCTCGCTCCGCCAGAGGACCACCGTTGAACTGTAGACGATGTTTTCGTTTTGCGGGTCGACCGTAAGGGTGGGCAGGTCCCCACCACCGATGCGGGCCAATGGCCGCGTATCCACGTAGGGTGTGGCCTCGCCCATGGGTCCCGCGGGAACGTTGAGAGCGGTCCAGTGCTCACCTGCGTCGGTGGATTTGTAGATACCCACGACTCCCGTGGTGCTGCCTCCCTCCGCTCCCTTGGGGAGACCCGCCACGATGGCGTAAAGGACCTTCGGATTGCTGGGAGCGAGGGCCAGGTTCGCCTCGATGACGCTGGGCAGGCCCTGAGTGAGTGGTTTCCATGCGGTGCCGCCATCCGTTGACTTGAAGATGCCCTCCCCGAAACCGCCGAACTCGCCGCTCTCTCGGAAGCTCTGTTGCTGTTGCCAGAGGGTGGCATAGACGATGTTGGGATCCGACGGGTCGATGACCAGGTCGTTCCCGCTGGTATACTCGTCGCGGTAGAGCACCTTCTCGAAGGAATGACCGCCGTCGGTTGAACGGAAGATCCCCCGCTCCTCATTGGGCCCGTAGGGGTGTCCCAGAACACCGACGAAGAGGCGGTCCGGGTCGGTGGGATCGACTACCACGTCGGCAATCATCTGGCTGTCCCGTAGCCCCAGGTGTGTCCACGTTGCCCCGGCATCCGTGGACTTGTACATGCCGTCGCCGGTGGACAGGTCCGGCCGGATGATACCGGCCCCACTCCCCACGTAGATGATGTTTGGGTCGGAGGGCGCCACGGCGATGGCGCCGATGGAGCCCGTAGATTCCCGGTCGAAGATCGGGTGCCAGGTGGATCCGTAGTCGGTGGAGCGCCACACTCCTCCGTTGTCGAACCCTATGTAGAAGACGTTGGGCTGATCGGCCACGCCCGCCAGCGCCCGCGTGCGTCCGGCCCTTGTCGGTCCGATGGAGCGCCAGTGCATGTCGGAGTACAGCTCCGGGGACTGGGCCGCGGCAAAGGATGCCGAGGTAACGAGAAAGGCCAAAACCAGGGCTACGCGGGTCGAGGTCGTGTGCATGGGGATCGCCTCCATGAGTGCCCGGATGTCAGGCCGGGAAGGTCCGACAACTCCAACAAGAAGAGAATGGGCGCCGGACCGTCTTTGTGCCACCTTCCGAACCGGGAATGCCGAGGGGGTTGGAGTGCTACGCTTCTTCAGAATGCCTTCAAGAACTCAGCTTGATGACCCCGGCTCGGTTCACCCACCGCTCGTCGTGGGGATCCATGAGGTCACCCTGGAAGTATCCGGTGTTCAGAACCAGGAAGAGGTCGATCTCCTTTCGGTCGAAGCTGCCAGTGAGTTCAAGGTGTGGGCCGGTTTTCCAGGTGACCGCACCTCCGTACTGGAACCAGTCCCCGCTCCAGAACTCCCCCTTGTGCGTGACTCCCCGGGCCGAGAGAACCCGGGAGTCATTGGTGCGAAAAAGGATACCTGCATAGTTGTAGGGGTAATCGCCTGCTGGAATCACAACGCCCGGTCGGATCGAAAAGGGAGCTTCGAGTCGCTCCCAGTGGTGGGTCAGGCCGACGAGAACGTAGTTGCCGTTTTGAAAGGTGAGGCTCGGGTAGAAGATGGCCTCGTCCGACTGCCTGGCTCCATCCTGCCCCTCGATGTACTTCCCTACGAACTGGAAGGAAGCCTGCCGGGCCCAGGTGCTTTCCTCGAACCGGGGGGTCCAGGATGCAGTGCCTCCGTAGCGAACCATATCCCGTCGGCGAACAAAGCCGAGGGCCGGGCGGAAGTTCTCCCCTATGTTCGTGTAGTCGGTCGTAAAGGAGAATCGGTCGTTCCGAAGCTGTAGCCCGACATACCCGCCCGCCGTACCCTCTTCCGGACCGTCCTCCTCCCAGGTCTTGGAAAACCAAGCCCCGAAGCTGCTGCTGCTCAGGAATCGGTAGCGCAGGTCGAGGCCTGCCGCACGGTTATAGGTCTCGGAATTCTGGTGGTTGGTGATGATTCCCCCAACCGTGGCCCTTGGACCCACATCACCCCTCAAACGAAGCACCGTGTTGTTGGCGCCGGAGATGTCATCAGCGGCGTTGTCGTCCGTTTGGAGATTGAGAAATCCGATGGAAAAGGGCCCAGCCTGACCGGTAAGGCGCCCACCTCCGATGATGTCGTTCGTGAGGCCGATTCTTCGGCTGAAGAAGACCTCAGTCTCTCGGCTGTTCCCGAACTGGAATAGCTCGGAGCGCTCCAGGAAGAACTCTCGTTTCTCAGGATAGAAAAGGCCGAACCGGGTGAGGTTGATCTGAACGTTGTCGGATTCCACCTGGGCAAAATCGGTGTTCAACGTGAGGTCCGCCGTGAGACTCGGCGTGACGCTCCACTTCACATCCAGCCCCACTTCATCGGTCACGGTCGCCTCTTCGTCCCCGGTCCGTTTCTGACTCCCCAGGATTCCGAAAGGTTTCACCTCCACATGTCGACCCGGCCTCAGGCCCTCCAGCCCGGTGAGGGTCCCGAACTGGGAGGCCTGGTCCATTCCTCCCTGCATTTTTCCTGTATAGGCTAGAGGGATATGGGGCCAGGTGACCTCTTCGTTCTTCCTTCGGATAGATCGATAAAACGCTATCCCCATGGTCTCGACATTCGCCGGATCGAACCGGATCGTGGTAAGGGGGATCGCTACCTCCAGCTCCCACCCCCGATCCGTGATGCGGGCATCACTTTCGTAGACACCCTCCCACATCCAGTCGTCGGGGAAGACCAGTTCCTCGTTGGTGAAATGTGCGTCGCCCTGGGTTCCGAGGGGGTTCAACTCGAAGATGTAGGCGCTTCGGCGGTCATGATATGTGTCCAGAGCGATGATGAAAGAGTCATCCTTATCGATTCGCCCCTCTCGGTGGAGGATGCTGCGCATGATTCGGTCCGGCTCGGAATCGAACATGATCATGCCGAAATAGATGGTCCCGTCATCGTAGGCTACTCTCACCTCCGTCCTTTCCGTGGCAGGGGCGCCATCTACAGGCCAGCGTTGGCGAAAGCCGGTGACCGGGTCGATCCAGCGGGGGAGATGATACCCAGAAGGGCAAACGAGGCGAAGAGGAGTCCAGGTCGGTGGGTCAGGAAGGTGAGAAGAAGGTTGGGGTGGCCAAGCCCCCATCGGCCAAGAGATCATTGGTCTTTCACCGGGTGAGATCGAGTGGCCGTTGTGGTCCGATACACCTAACATCCTGGACAAACACCCCGTCTCCAACTCGGAGTCGAATCTCATGTTCAGGAACTTCGCAGGCAGAATCCTTTCCTATGCACCGGCACTATTGGTCATCACCGCAGGTCTCACATCTCCCCTTTCAGCGCAGCTCATCCAGCCCACAGCGGACGGGTTGGCGGAGTTGGACCGGCGCATCGAGGCCGACATGGCGGAATTCAACATTCCCGGCGTGGTCATCGGGGTGGCCTCGAGGGGGCGGTTGGTATTCTGGAAAGGTTACGGGCTGGCGAACGTGGAACTCCGGGTTCCCGCCACGGACAGCACCGTCTTCGAGATAGGGTCCATCAGCAAGGCGTTCGTCGCCGCTGCCGCCATGCTCCTGGTGGAAGAGGGGAGGCTGGGGCTGGACGATCCCATTCATGAGTACCTGGCAGACCTCCCCAGCGAGTGGCTGGGAGTGACGATCCGACAGCTCCTCACCCACACCTCCGGCATCCCGGACTACGAGGAGATCCAGACCTACGAGGCGTACCGGTTCCGCTTCACGCCGGAGGAGATCATCCGGGTGGCTCACACAAGACCCATGGATTTCGAGCCGGGAACCGGATGGTACTACTCCAACACCGGCTACTTCCTCTTGAGCCTCATCGTGGAGCGCATCGAGGGTCGTCCCCTTGGGCAGCTACTCCAGACCCGGATCTTCGGACCCCTGGGGATGACCCAGACTCGCATGGCCGATCCGGAGCGCATCATCGCCCATCGGGCCGCTGGCTACCATGTGGACGGGACGGGGCATTTGGTGAACCGCGATCCCACCCAGACTTCCTCCACCCTGGGCGCAGGGGGCATCGTCTCCACCGTCCATGACATGGTGAAGTGGGACGAAGCGCTTTACGGCACCCGGCTCCTCTCAGGCGAATCCAAGGAGGCCATGTGGACTCCGACCATCCTGCCGGATGGGCGGAATACCACCTATGGGTTCGGCTGGAGCATCGGGGAGTATCAAGGGCATCGGACCGTGGGACACGGCGGAATGGTGGCAGGGTTTGTGGCGAGATTCTTCCGCGTCCCTGAAGAAGAGGTGGCCATCATCGTTTTCGCGAACCGATACAGGGGGAACTCCAGCCGTCTGAGCGATGCGGTGCTGGCGACATTCCTGCCGGGAGGCTGAGGGTCCAGAAGGCCGATCGGTCTTCTGGGGTTCTCCGGGGTGGGTCATACCTCCCTCAGTCGAACCGCTTCACCAAGGTGACGACGTTCTTGTTAGGGAGCCTCTGGTAAGACACGTCGTCCATCATCTTCCGAACAAGGTGGAGACCCAAACCCCCTGGCTCACGATCCTCCAGGGAGAGGGCCGTGGAGGGTTCAGGTGCGTTCAATGGATTGAAGGGGATGCCATCGTCCCGGATGACGATGGAGAGCCTGGATCGGTCCACCTCCATCCGCACGTCTATTTCTCGATCGGCATCGTCCGGGTATCCGTACGAGATGGTGTTGTTCAGGAGTTCATCGAGGGCGATTGCCACCGACCTCTGGGCGGCTACGGGAACCCCACTGGTTCCCATGAACTCTTCGGCTGCTACCCTCACCCTTTCCAACTCGTCCAGTCGGTTCTTGAGCGTAACCTCCAGGACTGCTTTCTCCCCCGCGTTGCTCCTGCCGGCGAACTGGACTGAGAGGAGGGTGATGTCATCGGCCTGTTCCGCGGACCCCTCAAAAGCTTCGACACCCTTCATCACCGCAGATACCGCCGCCTGGGTCGAGTCCAGGCCCTCACACCGCAGCAGCTCTTCGAGGCGACCCTCTCCGTAGAGAGCCCCCGCGGGGTCCATGGCCTCCGTAACGCCGTCGGTAAAGAGGACCAACTGGTCCTGGCTGGCCAGAGTGATGGAATCCTCGGAGTAGACCGTGCCGTCCACCGCTCCCACCACCGGCCCATGACGTTGGGCCAGGCACTCCACGGAGCCGTCCGGTCGCCGAATATACGGAGGATTGTGCCCAGCATTGGTGAAGACCACGGTCCCGGACCTGAGGTCCAGGATGCCCAGGAAAATGGTCACGAACATGCACGCGTCGTTGTTTCGGCTGATCTCGTCGTTCACGTGGGTCAGCACGCTCGCCGGAGAGTAGTCGGTGCGGGTTCGGGATTCGATGAGTGTCTTGGTGACAGCCATAAAGAGCGCTGCGGGCACACCTTTACCCGACACATCACCGACGCAGAAACAGAAGTGGTCTTCGTCCAACAAGAAGAAGGCGTAGAAGTCACCACCCACCTCTCGGGCCGGTTGGAGGGCGGCATGCACTTCGAACTCAGGCCTGTCGGGGAAGGGAGGGAAGATGAGAGGGAGCATGCTCATCTGGATCTCACGACCCACGTTGAGTTCATCCTCCATTCGATGACGAGCCTGCTCCAGCTCGGCCTCCATGGCCTTCCGCTCTGAGATGTCTCGTTTGATGGCCACGTAGTTCACGACTTCACCCCGATGGTCCTCCACAGGGGTGATGGACATCTCCTCGGTGTAGAGAGATCCGTCCTTTCTCCGGTTCACTACTTCCCCGGTCCAGACATCCCCTCTGGAGACCGTTTCCCACATCTGTTTGTAGAAAGCTTCGTCGTGGGTCCCGGACTTGAGAACCCGAGGATTCCCGCCTACCGCCTCGTCGAAGGTGTAACCCGTGAGAGCCTCGAATGCCGGGTTCACCCAGACTATGGCCCCGTCGGTCTCCGTGATGACGATGCCATCAACGGCCGCCTCGAGGGCCGTGGATTGGCGCCTGAGGCGCGAACCCATTCTGTGCCGCCTGAGGCTATCGGCCCGGAAAGTGGCCATGAGCAGGAGAATAAGGCAGGATACCACAGCAGCTCCTGTGAGGAAGGTGCGGCGGACCCAAAACAGAGACGCGTACGCCTCGCTCACATCCAATTCTGTCGCGATTCCGAGACCGGTGATCTCATCCCAGGTCCAGGCACCAATGACAGGAACCCCCCGATAGTCCCGGTACCCCTCCAGATTGGACCCCCGCCCTCCGCTCATGGCGCTCTCGGCCATGAGCGTCAGAGGTTGCTCACTCCGGGGGGTCTCGGGCAGGAAGCCACCGACCATGTTTCCACCGGGATCCCGGATCTGGACTCCCAGGATTCCATGATCTCCACCCTCAACGAGCCCGATGGCCCGGAGATCGTCCTCGAACCGGCTGGCGCTGAGAAGACGACCTTCACCATCGAAGGCGTAGCTCTCACCGGACTCTCCGATCCGGCCCCTCTGGAGAATGGCGCTGAAGTCGTCTTCCGGATCCACAAGGAACACCAGGGTGCAGGAGGGCCCGAGCTGATCGCCTCCGACTCTCGATCCAATCAACACGAGGGCATCGGATGCTTCCACCCGTTCTTCCCAGAAATCGAAAAAATCAGGGAGCGCGACAACGCTGCCTCCCACCGCCTGACTCACTCGGTCCAGGAACTCCCTCGAAGGCCCTGCGGAGAAGGGCGACCCAATCAGCTCCGTCGGGTATCCGCTCGATACGGTCCCGTCAGCATCGAGGAGGAGGTACCCCTTGAGCCCCCGAGCATCCATCACTGGACTCAGGTGCTCGGCCAGCGTCTGTTCCTCAGCGTTGACGATGCCTCCTCCAACGCTCACGGAGCCGGCCGTAGCCCGACAGGCCATGAGGGTGCTGGCGTCCCTGCTCCAGATCTCCACTTCGGTCTCGAGCCCCCGCAGCCACTGGTTTACCGCCTGACTGGTGGTATTCAACACGGTCTGGAGGGCGTCCCCTACGTCCTCGGTCATCCGCTCCGAGATGCGAGTCCGCGCCCAGAAGGCGACTACGACCACGATGATGATGGTTGCCAAACCCGCGCCGTGGACGATCCAGTCTCCCCGGCTCTTTCGGATGCGGAGGTCGGTGTCTTTTCCTCCACGGGCGAACAGGAGGAAGAGGAGAAAGAGAGAAGCCAACCCGGCCAAGCCCAATACCCAGGGGGGGATTCCGGTCCCTGTGGACTCTTCGGCCTGGAGGGAGACCCACCTGCGGAAGATGGCCCGGCGTTCGTCTGGACTGATGGAGTTCAGGGCCTTTCCAAGGGCCTCGAACAGAAGGGGAAGTTCCCGCCGAACCCCGATAGACAGCTCCCATTCCCACCCTGATTCGCCGGCGACCCTCAAGTTGGTGAGGCCCAGCTCTTCGATGTAGTAGCTGGCCTGGGCACTGCCGGCCACCAGGGCTTCCACCCCCCCGAAAGCCAAGCGTTCAAGGCCGGCAGCGATGCTCTCCACCATCACCAACTCGACGCCAGGCGTCCGCTCCCGGAGGTAGTCCACCACGGCGTAACCCTCAACGGCGGCTACCCGAAGTCCGGCCAAGTCATCCACCGTCAGGGACCCCCTATCAGAGTCCCGGACGATGATCACGGAAGGAAGCCTGAGGTAGGGCTCGGTGAAGAGCATGTACTCCCGGCGCTCATCCGTGGCCGCAGCCTCGAACCAGACGTCGATCTCCCCCTGGAGGGTTCCCTCAACGACCTCACTCCAGTTGGCTCTTTGCTCGATCTGGAAAGTCGTTCCCAGCCTCTCCTGGATGAGGGCGGCGTAGTCCGCGACGATCCCCCGATACACCCCATCGGCGTGGAAAAATTCCACGGGTGGGAAGTTGGGGGCGGGGCCGACCCGGACCGTGTTCGCCTGAAGCCATCCCTGCTCCTCAGCCGTAAGGCCAAGCTGGTTGGCCTCCTGGCCAAAGGCACTCTGGCCCGGCAAAAGGATCAGGACCGCTAGGAACAGCCTGCCAAGCAAAGAGGCGATGCGGTTCATGTCAGGTTCCCGACTCCTAGAAGTAGAAGCCCAGGTTGATGTTGAGTCGACCCTTCCAAGGATCAGGGTCCACGGACTCCAGGCCAATCCCTGGGCCCCCGGCAAACCACATGTTACGGCCTGTGATCCAGTCCACATAAGTAAACAGGCCGCCCTTCATGAAGAGGCATCCGGTGACGATCTGGATGGACGAGTCCAATTCCGATGCCCTGGGAGCCACCGCGCTAAAGTCGGTGTAACAGGTTGCGTCCTCCAGAAAGCGACGGCCGGGTTTGAAATCCCTGGCGAGGTTCAGGGTGAGCTCGGAGCCCTCTGCAGCCATTAGAAAAGGGAAGCGGAAACCAGCCAACTGAACGAACCGGGAATCAACCTCCGGAGGGTTCTTCGGATTGAACTGGTATCGCATGGCCTCGATCTGAAGGTTCCAATTCCCGAATCGACCATCGGCATGGACAGCTGCGGCGTGGCGGCGTCCGGTCTCCTTTGTCGTCTCGTTGTAGATCCCGCCCAACATGAAGGAGGTTCCCACATCGATAAAGGAGGCGTCAGACAGCGTCCACTTCCGGGCTACCCGAAGGTTAACCTGATTTATCTCCCTGTTTGCTTGATCCTCCCCCGTCACGAGGTCGAAGGAGTATCGGTCCGCCCTGGAGGCATCCACATATTCGTCGTTCTTGTAGAATGCTGCCTGGAGGTCCCAGGGGCCATCTCGGTAGAGGACCTTCACGCCTGCGTCGTAGTCGTCCTCGAAACCCATGTAATACGTAGCACCAAACCAGAAGCTGTGGGAGGCCCAAGGGAGGATCCCAAAGGGCACTTGGGATATTCCCAGATGGGCTTCCAGGTCGGGATCCACCCTGAACCCCACATACCCCCACTTGATGGCTTCGAAGTCGGCGTACCACCGGTACTGGGCGGAGAGGAAGATGTCGCCGTAGTCCGCCTCTACGGTGGCCATGAAAACCTCGAGGCCGAAGTCCCCGTACCGGTCTTTCCGCTCCGGGTTGTAGTCCTGCCAGGAGTAGTTGAGCCGAAGAGCCCCACCCAAATCCAGGCTTGGCTCCGGTTCGGAGGATGACTCCTGAGCGGCTAGGCCGTGCATAGGCAGGAGTATGGCTAATCCCACCAAAAGGCTCACGTCTGAGGGGCGCAAAAGAAGCTGTCTTGGGCTCTTCATGTCAAGCGGATCCTATGATGCAAAAAGACCCCAGGGGCCGTGGCCTGACTGGAGGCTCGGCCCTGGGCGGAGGAGGAGAAAGCGGGGCGAGGGTTATGCGGAGGTCCTAGATCTTCCGAACGATCACCTGGCCCTCGGGAATCGTGAGATACCAGATCTTCTCGGTGATCACAGACTCCACCGGGTAGATCAAGCCACCCTGGGCGAGGACATCACCCAGTCGCACGGCTACGGTCACCCGGTCCTCACCTTGCCATTGGTTTTCTCGGGCCTCGGCGAAGCCAAGCCCCTGCCCGATCTGGGCCGCGAGGGCGATGCTGCCTCCCTCGTAAAGGTCAACGACTGCCTCAGTCGGGTCGTCATTCGCGGAAAGACCGTACATGCCCGGGTAGGGGGTATCCTTCAAGAACTCACTCAGGGTTTCCCTGTACAGAAGGGTGTCTTCGGTCAGCCCGTGGGCTTTCATCAGTTCTTCGAGTTCTTTCTTCATTTTCCGCGCATTTGAAGGGGAAGGTGCCCCACAGGGGTTGATCAGGCGTTCACGAAAGGCTTACCCCAGCTCCTTCGGTAGTTCCTCGGATCTCCCATCCTCTGCCCGTTTCGCGATGCGGGCAAGGTCCACCCCGGTGGCGTTTTTCATTTGCTCCATCATCATTATGGCGCTGTTGGTGATGTTTTTGACGTAGCTGGGGATGCCGTTTCCTTCTCCGCTATCCAGGATTGTGAGACGCTCGACGTTCAGGTTGTCGGCCAACGTGCTGGTCACTTTGTCCATGAGCTCCGGGAACATGCGAATGAGGAAGAGCTCCTGTGTCTCACCGTCTTCCCACTGTGCCCGCATGAACTTCACCGCTTCGGCGGTAGCTTTTCCGTCCTCCAGGATCTTGGCGGCCAGGCCCTGGGCCTCCAGCGCAAGGGCCTCTTTCCTGGCCCGGGCGGGAATGAGAGTGTTTGCCTCTTCGCGCTTCTCGGCCCGGTCGACCCTCTTCTTTTCAGCCTCTACCTCAGCCTCGATCCGGGCGATACGGCCCGCCACAGCTGCCCTTTCTTCGGCCTCATTGACCTTGGCCAGGAGTTCCGCCTGTTCTACGGCCAGGGCATTCTCTTTCTGGATGATCTCCATCTCGGACGCGATCTCTGCGTCCCGGCCTTTCATCTTCTGCTCGGCGGCAACTACCCGGGCGTCGGCATCCGACTCGGCCTCGGCGATCTTGGCATCCCGTCGGACCTCGGCATTCCGCTGCCGTCCGATCGCTTCCAGGTAGCCATGTTCATCGGAGATGTCGTGAATCTGAAAGAAGTCCAGGACAATCCCGAGTTGGGCCATCTCGGCCTGAGCCTGCTCCTTCACCTCCTTGGCCAACTCCAGGCGCTGGGTGTTGGCGTCCTCTGGCCTCACCTTGGCGATGACGCCGCGAAGGGCTCCCTCCAGCACCTGTTGGGCTGTCTTGTCCACGGCGTCAGGGCCCTTCCCCAGGAATCGCTCGATGGCGTTCTCCAGCCCTAATTCCTCACGGCCCGCCAGTTTAATGTTGGCCCGCCCCTCGATCTCCACCGGAATCATCCCGGCGCAAAGGGCCTTATGGGGGCGTATATCGATGGTCCGCGTGTTCAGGGATAGCCGGCTCACGGATTCCAGGAAGGGCCATTTGAAACCCCTGCCGCCCCGGATGACCCGGTATCCCACTTCACTCCCATCGGCACCCCGCCTCTTCCGCCCCGAGAGGATCAGAACCTCGTTGGGGTGGCAAATCATGATATTCGCCTTGATGAAGGCGAAAAACAGGAAAATGGCGAGGGCTCCGAGCCCTATTCCGATGCCTACCATTTGCGCCTGGTCCATGGCCCTTCGTCCTCTCTAGCCTCGAATCGTGCGCCTACACGTTGTAATAAAGGGAGAATTCACCCGGGTGCGGCCGGAGGCGAATGTAGTCGATTTCATCCCGCCGTTTCAGGTCAATCCAGGTTTCGATCAGGTCCTGCGTAAACACTCCGCCCTCTTTCAGGAACTCGTGGTCTCCTTCGAGGGCGTCGATGGCCTCCTCCAACGAGGCCGGGGTTCTGCCAATGGACCGCCCGGCTTCAGTCTCAGCCCAGGCATAAAGGTCCTGATCCACCGGTTCCGGCGGAGTGATCCCCTTCCTGATTCCGTCCAGGCCAGCCATGAGGATGGCCGCGAAGGTCAGATAGGGATTCCCCGCCCCGTCAGGTGTCCGGAACTCGATCCGCGTGGTTTTGGGATTCCCCGAAGAAAGGGGCACCCGCACGCAGGCACTCCGATTCCGCATGGAATACAAGAGGTTCATGGGGGCTTCATAGCCCGGAACGAGCCTCCGGTACGAGTTGGTGGTGGGAGAGCAGATCGCGCACAGAGCAGGGGCATGAGCCAGGATGCCCCCGATGTAGTTCAGCGCCAACTCACTCAGGTCCCCATAGCCCCCGGAGGAGAAGAAGAGGTTCTTCCCGCCTTGGGAAAGGCTCATGTTCACGTGCATCCCCGAGCCATTCTCATGAAGGAGGGGCTTGGGCATGAAGGTGACGCTCTTTCCGTACCGGGCCACCACATTCCTCACCACGAATTTGTACTTGATGGCTGCATCAGCCTGATGGAGAAGGGGACCGAACTGGAACCCGATCTCGCATTGGCCGGCAGCCCCAACCTCATGGTGGTGAAGTTCGGTCTGGATCCCGGTGTCCTTCAGTACGTTGGAAATCTTCGACCGAAGGTTGTTGTACTGATCCACCGGGGGAGCCGCAAAGTACGCGTGCTTCTGGGCCGCTTGGTGGCCGAGGTTGGGTTTCCCTCCCTCCTTCCCCGTGCTCCAGAAGGCCGCGTCACTGTTCAGGAAGTAGTAACCCTGTTGGGTTTCCTGGCCGAAGCGGACGTCATCGAAGATGAAGAACTCGATCTCGGGTCCGAAGAATGCGTCATCCGCGATCCCCAGGGATTGAATGAGCCTTTGTGCCTTCCGCGCCACCCCCCGGGGGTCCCTGCTATAGGGCTGGAATCCGTTGGGATCGATGATATCGCAGAAGACCGAAAGAGCTTTGTCGTCAAAGAACGGATCCAGAAAGACGGAGGAAGGATCGGGAAGCAGGATCATGTCGCTTTCACTGATCTTCTGGAATCCCCGGACCGACGAGCCGTCGAAGTTCAGCCCTCTCCGGAATGTGCCTTCATCCACCACCTCCGTCGGCATGGTGAGATGCTGGAGTTGTCCAAAGAGGTCGACGAACTTCAGATCCAGGAAACGGATCTCCTCGTCTTTGATCCTTTGGAGGATCTTCCGGGTGCTACTGGGCTCTTTGCTCATAACACCCCCTACAACGCTCGAGGACCGCGTTCGCCGGTCCAGATCTTCACCACCTCGCTAATCTCGGTGACGAAGATGTGACCCCATCCCCCGGTCTCTTTGGCTCCCCGGGTAATGGCCTCGATGGCCCGTTCGACCAGGGCGTCCGTAACGGCAACCTCGATTCGGACCCGCCTGAAAAGGGATACCTCCCGGCGCACGCCACGAAACATCTGCTGTTCCGTTTTGGGAGCCGTTCCCATTACCGAGGTCGCGGTGAGATGTTGAAAATCCGCTTCGAACAGCGCATCCTTTACTGTGGGAAGCTGCTCGGGGCGGAGTACGGCGACGACCATCTTCATTAGTTGATCCTCTCCGCTATTCCGTGGTGAAGATCTGGAAGCCGCTATAGGACTCCAGACCGTGTTCGTCGAGATCTAGGCCCCTCAACTCCGTTTCCCGAGAGACCCGCAAACCCACCACCGCCTCGATGCCCTTAAACACGATCCACATGGACACGGCTGTGAATGTCAGACAGGCTGCCAGGCCAAGGGTTTGGATGCCCAGCTGTCCGAATCCACCCCCGTAAAAGAGGCCGTCGGCGGGAGCCCCCAGGGAGGCCTGGCCGAAGATCCCCACGGCAAGCGTGCCCCAGATGCCCACAAGACCATGGACGGGGAAAGCGCCAACCGGGTCATCGATGCGGATTCGGTTCATCCAGTCGATCCCGAAGACCACCAGGACCCCACCGACCAAGCCGATCCAGATTGAAGATCCCATACCTACCACTGCACAGGGAGCGGTGATTCCCACCAGGCCGGCCAGGGCCCCGTTCAGGGCCAGGGTCAGGTCGGGCTTACCCCATTTCACCCAAGCAGTCATGAGGCCAGCCAGCGCCCCGGTTGCCGGTGCCAGAGTGGTGTTGGCGGCTATTCGCGCCACCACATCTGGTTCTCCAAATCCTAGAGTGGACCCGGCGTTGAAGCCGTACCATCCAAACCAGAGGATGAAGACTCCGATGGTAGCCAGAGGGAGACTGTGGCCGGCGATGACGTTGGGTGTGCCATTCTCGTTGAAGCGTCCAATGCGGGGGCCAAGGAGCCAGGCGCCTACCAGTGCGCTGATTCCCCCGACGGCATGGACCACCGTGGAGCCGGCGAAGTCGTGGAATCCCAAACTGCTCAGCCAGCCACCACCCCATACCCAATGGCCCACGACCGGGTAAATGAAGGCGCTGATGATGAATGAATAGATCAGATAGGCGACGAATTTCATCCGCTCGGCAACTGCCCCGGCCACGATTGTGGCTGCAGCCCCGGCAAAAACGACCTGGAATAGCCAGAAAGCCTCCACCGGTACGCCGTCCACCGGAGACGTTACGCCAGAAAGGAACCAGCCCTCGGTGCCCACCAGGAGGCCTTCGGTCCCATACATGATGGCGTAACCGAAGGCGAAGTAGCCGAGGGCCGCGAAGGAGAAGTCCAGGACGTTCTTGGTGAGGACATTCGCGGCATTTTTTGTGCGAACCAGACCTGCCTCCAGCATTCCGAAGCCGGCCTGCATGAAAAATACCAGGAAGGCCGCAAAGAGAATCCAGAAGGTGTCCAAACCATTGAAAACGGGGTCTGCTTGCATGGCAGTCCTCGATCAGAAAACGATTCTTGATAAGGAATTCAGCAAAGTCGTAAAGAATGTACTTGAATGATTCAGGGTTTCAAGGGGAGGTTTGACTCGGAGGTTTGACTCGGGGCACTGGAGACTGGAGAAGGGCAGCTGTTTTCTAAGCCTCGGTTTTGAGAGCCTCGGCGGGGTCTACCCTCATGGCTTCCAGGGCGGGGAGGGTGACGGAGAGAAGGGAAACGACTAAGAGAATCACCACCGTCGCGGAGATCACCCAAGGATCAACTAAGGGAAAGCCAAGCAACATAGGCCGCAGAAAGAAACCACCCAGATAGAGCGTTGCGGCCGTCAGGACCAGAACCGGCAAGAGATGAGATACCGCCGCCGTCACCACCTCTCTGTACAGCACTTTCGGATTGGCGCCGAGGGCGACCTTCACGGCCAACTCTCCCTTCGACCTGGCCACTTTAAGAGAAAAGAGCCCAAAGTACCCGGCCGTCGCAAGGAAGAGGGCGATGGCAGCAAAGATCCCGGCAATCTGATAACCAGACCGCTGTTCGGCGATGGACTCCAGGCTTCTCTCCCTTACCCGAAAGACCGATCGCGCCTCGGGAAATAGGGGTGCCACTAGAGCATCGAGTTGACCGGCGAAACTTGCTCCCACCCCGGGCTCCGTGCGAATTACAAGTCCAACTCGATAGCCCGAGCCTTTCGGAATTTGCGAGTAGATCATGGGAGCCAGTGGACCAAATAGGTAATTGCGGGCGTCTTCCACTATCGCGACCACTCGGGAGCATGGACCATCCAGATCGGAGAGGAAGAGGCATTGACTGAATGGGTCCTTTTCAGGCCAGATCAAGGAGGCTGCGGCCTCACTGACCATGATCTCACCAGCGCCCATGAAATTCCGGCCCTCCAGAATCTCGAGCCCCACCGTGGAAAAAAAGGCGCTGTCCACTCTCTCTCCGAAGGGGCCCCGGTCCTCCTCGAGGATGACCCGATCTCCGTCCTGGAAGAACACCCTTGCTCGGATCACCATGTCCGTAGGCCGGGAGTCGGTCCAGGCCACAGATTCGACCTGGGGCATTTCCCCTACCCTCTGGGCCAGAGAATCCAACCGGGCCTCGCCGAGACCTTCCTGGGAGGGAGGGAGGAGGCTGGATTGAACGGGAGCTACCCAGAGCCGTTCGGCGTCATATCCGATATCTTGGGAGGCAAAAGTCGTCCAACTCCTCCAGAATAAACCTGTGGTGGCCAAAAGGCATCCCGAGACGAGAAGCTGAATCCAAAGGGCGGTGGAGAGGGCCCGTTCCGAGCCACGCCCCCGACTCGAGATAACCCCACCACCCATCCCGAGGTGGGTCATCCACCTTCCACTCCCCTTTCGCAGGCGAAGGGTGGTCCCTAACAACAGCACCGCCCCGGAAAGGGCTAAGAGGGAAATAAGGGTGGGCTGGGAGACGAGTCGGTCAGCAGGGACTCTCCACTCCAGGGTGGCGGAGCGCAGGGCCTCCATCATCAATGAGGTGGGGAGGACGGAAAGGGCAAACCCGACCAGGATCGGAATCAGCCCCATTAAGAAAACCTTCACTCGCAGATGGGCCGCCGTGGCTCCGATAGCTTTAGCCACAGCATCGTTCCGGGCATTCCGCACCCCGGCCAGGACCAGGAGGCCCTTTCCGGTGGCAGCCGAAAGGAGCAGGACCAGCACCGAAACCACCAGAAGGAAGTAGAGGGGCGACGCCCCCCCGGCGAAGCCCAGAACCACCCCTCTGAGAGCCAACTCCCGGTCCCGCCCCTCGAGGCTGGCGATCAACTGACGACCTTCAGCGAGAGCGGGTACGGTCTTCTCGCCTCCGGGATCCCGGAACAGCAACATGGGTCGGAAGTCTCGGGGGCGGAGCCCGTTTCTGGCTAGGAATGCCTGTGTTTCCCTTGGTTCAAGGGCCAGAGGAATGGCGATTTCGAACCCATGAGGAGAAACGCCTTGAAAGGCGGAGGGGAGAACACCGACCACTCGAAGAGCCAGCCCGCCCACCAGCAGATCTCTGCCGACCACGTTTGGGTCTCCCTGAAAAGCACTACGCCAAAGCTCCATGGTCAGCACGGCGGGAAAGGGCATGGAAAGGGAGATGCCGGAGCCGAAAAGTCCCCCCATGGACGGTTTCAGCCCCATGAGTTCGAAGTAGTGGGGTGAGACGAAGGATGTCCGGGCCGATTCAGGCCCTATTGGCAGGGGGGCTCCCGAGGGCCCTCGGACGGGAAACGCCCGTGCCCAGCTCTCCGCGAACATGTGGTGCTCTTCCGGGTGATCGTTGAGAGCCCGGGCGGTCTCGAAATCGATTTCGTAGGTATAGGATGACGGAGCGGTGGGATTGGGTTGAATTACCACGTGCAAAGATTCAGGATCCCGGGCGCCGGGAAGCCAGTTCCGAACGGCATACCCCAGCCCGAACCCGGCTCCTGCCACGGTCAGGCCAAAAGCATATATGAGGGAGAGTATCGTGACGGTCTTCCACCGGGTTCTGAGGATTCTCATCACTTCCCGGGAGAGGACGACGGTTGAAATCCATTTCTCACCGAGCCGCTCTCTGAGGATCCCCTTCCGGTCCTCGCGGGAGATTGGGGCCCTCGCGGCCCCGAGGCGTTCGGCCAACCTCCACCCCTCCGCCTCCGCTTCCTTCGGGGACATTCCCTTGATGACGAGGTCCCGGACGAGCCGATCGATGTGGTCCTGGATCTCCTCG
Organism: Gemmatimonadota bacterium; assembly: GCA_030618065.1. Classification (GTDB taxonomy): domain Bacteria; phylum Gemmatimonadota; class Gemmatimonadetes; order Longimicrobiales; family Gaopeijiaceae; genus JABDNZ01. The sequence goes on along the minus strand of JAUXEE010000001.1, from coordinate 18,982 downwards.
TCCAGCTCTTCTTCCGCGTGACGGGCGGCAATGTCCGGGGCAAGACGCTTCCAGAGGTGAGAAAAGGTCCTCATCGGTCCGAAACCTTCAACCGGGAGCCATGACCCGTTGGAGGAGCCGGATGTAACCCTCCCACTGCGCGGTCTCCTCCGCCAGTTGCTCCACACCTTTCTTGGTGAGGCTATAGAACTTCGCCTTCCGGCCGGTGTCGGGGGAACGCCGCCACTCCCCTTTGATGAGGGCCTTTCGATCAAGCCTGTGCAAGGCGTGATAGAGGGCGCCTTCCTCCAGCTCCAGTTCCTCACCGCCAATGGCCCTGATCCAGGCCATGATCCCATACCCGTGAAGGGGGCGCTGGGAAACGGCTCGGAGAATGAGGAGGGCAAGGCTACCTTGCACGAGTTTCAGTGGTCTATCCAATGTCTTAGATCCTGAGTTCCGGGCCCGCCACAACCGACACGCCGATCGAGCGCTCCGTTCCTGAATGGTTCGGGGAGCGTTGAAGGTAGAATTGTGGTGGCGCCGAATCTACCCTTGGTCCGGAGGCAGGTCCCGACCGGATTTGCCCACACGAACAGAATGTCCACTACCTGTGACGGGTTGACTCGAACACGGATTACCTGAAACATTCAAGGCTCAAGGAACAATCCGAGGCGTTTCATGACTCGAGCTTCATCGGTGGAAAAGCGAGGAGTTTCGATCCGGGCCAGGGTTCTTTCGGTCCTGGCCGCTGTGGCCTTCATCTCCATGGGGGCAATGGGGGCCCTGTCCTACGGTCTGGGGGTCACCACTCTCGAAGAGCAGGCTTTCGATCAACTCACGTCGATCCGGGAGCTGAAGGGAGACCGGATCGAAGACTACCTTCAGCTTATCGTCGATCAGATGGTGACCCTCTCCGAGGACCCCACCGTCGCCTCGGCCCTTCGGGAGTTCTCGGGGGCTGCGGAAGAATTGACCCGGAATCTCTCCCGGTCCGGTTGGAACCGATCCGAGGGCGAGCAGGAGCTCAGGCTCTACTACCAGGACGAGTTCCTCCCCCGCCTCAATGCCAACCTCCTGGAGCCCCGAAACCTCTCGGAATTCTGGCCCGAGGATGAGACGGGACGGGCCCTCCAGAGTCTCTACGTCAGCTCGAACCCCTACGAAGTGGGTTCGAAGCACTTGCAGGACCGTGCTCCGGAGGCGGCAGGTTACAACCAGGCCCACGGGCGGTACCATCCCATATTCCGGTCCTATCTGGAGCGATTCGGCTACTACGATATCTTCTTGGTAGACCGGGAATCGGGGCGCATCGTCTACTCGGTCTTCAAGGAAGTGGACTTCGGGACCTCCCTTCTGAACGGCCCGTATCGGGATGCGAACATCGCCGACGCTTTCCGTGCGGCTGTCGGCTCCGGGGCCAGGGACTTCATCCGGGTGGAGGACTTCCAGTCCTATATCCCTTCCTACTCGGATCGAGCCTCCTTCGTGTCGTCACCGGTCTTCGACGGGAATGAGCCCGTCGGCGTCCTCATCTTCCAACTCCCCATCGGCCGCATCAACGACATCATGACTAGCGGGGGCGCCTGGTCGTCCATGGGACTGGGGGAAACGGGGGAGACCTATCTGGTGGGCGGCGACCACCGGCTCCGCACCGAGTCCCGTTTCCTCCTGGAGGATCCGGAGGGGTACACGGCCATGATCCGGGAGGCCGGGGTCCCCGAGCCCACCATCCGGGCCATCGAGTCGTTGGAGAGCGCCATCGGACTTCAGGAGATTCGAACCGAGGGTACCGAACTGGCGCAAAGGGGGGAATCGGGCACGGCCTCCTTCGAGGATTACAGGGGAGTGAGGGTCTTCTCCAGCTTCAGGCCTCTGAACCTCCCGGAGCTGGACTGGGTGCTGATGAGCGAGATCGACGCCGCAGAAGCCCTCCAGGCCGTCGCCGAGCTCAGGGTGAGAATGATGATTTGGCTGGCGATTTTGATTCCGCTCCTGGGGGTCCTGGCCTTTTGGTTCGCCGGAAGTCTGACACGACCCATCAAGGTCCTGTCCGCTAGCGCCGCCCATCTGGCCCAAGGCCGTCTGGATATCGAGGTCGACGTCACCCGCGGTGACGAGATCGGGGAACTGGCGTCGAGTTTCGATCAGATGCGCCGCTCCATCCAGGAATTGGTGGACCGGCAGGCCCGTGCCATCGATGCTCTTTCCACCCCCGTCATTCCCCTGCGGGATGACGCCGTCATGGTACCTCTAGTGGGTGAAATGGACGCTGACAGGATCGCTTCCACCCGGGAACGACTCCTGGCTCGTATCCACGAATGGGGTGCAAGGGTGGCGATCCTGGACCTCACCGGAGTCCCGGATATTTCGCCCGAAGTGGCCGAGGGGTTGCAAGGGACCGCTCGGGCCGCCCAACTGCTGGGTTGTCGGGTCATCATCACGGGAATGCAGGCTGCCGCTGCGGGAGGTCTTGTGGACGCGGGGCTGGAGTTGGAGAACGTCCACGCCGAAGGGACCTTACAGGCAGGCTTCGAACTGGCCCTGAGGATGCTGGAAGGCAAGTACGTCGAATCTGAAAGCACCGAGAATGGAGGAGAAGGAGAATGACCGGATCCCATGCTTCAGGAATGGACACCATGACCCCGGAGGGTCTGCTGGCCCTCTACGGTCTGAAGCAGGAAGAGCTGGAGGTTCTCCGGACCTTCGGAGAGCGGGTGGGGGACCATCTGGATGAGATGATCAGCCAGTGGTACGGCTGGCTAAAGACCTACCCGGAGTTTGAACTCTTCTTCTCCGATCCGGCAGTCATGGAACGGGCCCGGGGTCTCCAGGAGAGGGCTTGGGAGGTCTTTTTATCGGGGAAGATCGATGAAAACTACGTCCGGCGTCGGGTGGAAATCGGGGAGGTGCATGCCCGAATCGGACTCCCTCTAAGTGCATATTTCGCCGGAATCAATCACTTCTTGATCGTGATTGGTGAAGTGGCCGGTCAACTGGGGGTCCCATCCGAAGAGTGGGTCCAAATCTCATCCATTATCACCAAACTGATGCACCTGGAAACCGCGGTGGTCGTGCATACCTACAACGCCGTGACCGAGGAAGCGCTTACAGCCCAGGCCAAATCTCTCATGGAGATGTCCACTCCCGTGACGGAGATCTGGGAGGGTGTCCTTCTCCTCCCCATCGTCGGGATCATCGATTCCCATCGGGCACAGGACATCATGAACGCCGGTCTGACGAAGATTGCCGAAACCCGGGCCCGAATCTTTATCCTGGACATCAGCGGCGTGGGGGTGGTGGACACGGCGGTGGCTAATTACCTCATCAACATTACCCGGGCAACCCGGCTCATGGGATGTGAGGCCACCATCTCCGGGGTGTCCCCCGCCATTGCCCAGACCATCGTGGAACTCGGGATCGATGTAGGACGCATGAAAACCACCGCCACCATGCAAGACGCTCTGGCTGGAGCCTTCCGTAGACAGGGGCTGGAAATCCGACCGGCCACGGACGGCGATGTCAGGTGATTCGGTTCCCCGGGTTCCCTTGCGGGTGTCTCAGGGGACCGTTGTGGCCTCGGTCCAGGTGGACTTCGAGCCCGCTGTCCTTGCCCAGTTCCGACACGACCTCCTGGGGGCCGTCCAGCGATCCCAGGCCACGGGGGTCATTATCGACCTTTCCGCCTTGGGGGTCCTCGATCCAGGAGACCTGGCCGATCTCAGAGACACCATGAACATGGCTTCCCTACTGGGGGCCCGATCCGTTTTGGCGGGCATGAGGCCGGGGATGGTATCAGCCCTTGTGGATCTCGATGCGGACGTGGATGGGCTGAACGGGGTCTTGACCCTGGACGATGCCTTCGAGAAGCTCGATGAACTGCGGGACGTCGATGCGGGTGACTCTTGGGACTCGGACAGATGAGAATTCCGATTACTGAAGATCGGGACGTCGCCCGGGCCGTCCTGGAGGGAAACCGCCGGGCCGCCGAATTGGGATTCGATCAGGTGAAGCAGCAAAAGGTGTCCACCGCGATCTCAGAGCTTGCCCGGAACATCATCAAGTACGCCGGCGGTAAGGGGGCGGTGATCATCAGGACGGTGACCGAGTCCGGTCGGGAGGGCTTGGAGGTCGTTGCCACGGATCGGGGGCCCGGAATCGAGAACGTGAAGGAAGCGCTGGAAGACCACTTCAGCTCCAGCGGAACGCTGGGCCTCGGCCTTCCCGGCGTGCGCCGACTGATGGACGAGTTCAGTATCCGATCCGAGCCGGGTTCCGGGACCACGGTGACGGCTCGGATCTGGGCATAGGCCATGGAGCTCACTCTCCACGCCGCAGCGTTCGTCCGCCCGTGTGTGGGTGAGAGGTTGAGTGGAGATGGCACCCTCATCGAGAAAAGGGGGGGGCTCACCTGTGCCATCCTCATTGACGGCCTGGGCCACGGTCGCCATGCCCATGAAGCCTGCTCTGCCGGGCTGGCAGCGGTGAAAGGGCGCTGGACAGACGACCCCGGAACGACGATGACCCTTCTTCACGAAGGATTGAAGAAGACCATCGGGGCCGTCGGAGCCGTCTGCATCGTGGACGAGAAGACCGGTAATCTCGCCTATTCGGGGGTCGGGAATACGGTATTCCGGATTCTGGGGAAAGAGGCCCGCACTTTTTCGTCGGTGCCGGGCACCCTGGGGAAGCAGATGAGGGTCCCCAGAGTAGACCGGATGACCTTGCGCGACGATGACATCTTGATCCTGCACTCCGACGGGATCAGCGACCGGACGCCGGTATCCGAATACCCTGAGATGCGGATCCACTCGGTCCAGACCATCGTCCGGACCATGGTGAAGCGTTTCGGGCGGACCTTCGACGACGTGTCCTGTATCGCCATGAGGTACGCCTGATGACGTCCCTGGGCACCCTGAGGATCGGGAACCTTCACGAGGTTTTGGAGGCTCGCCGAAAAGTCCGGTCGGCAGTCCTGTCCCTTACCCAGCAGGAACTTCTGGCCACCCGGCTGGCCACCATGGTCTCCATGGTGGGCCGGGACCTCTTGGGTCACAACACCTCACCCTCCCTGGAGATCAGGGTCGACGACGAGCGAATCGGTTCCCGCCTCGCCTTCCGGTTTCAGGGAAAGTACTCCCCCGAGATCCCCGGGCTCGTGGAGCGGTTCTGCTCTTCGGTCGAGCAGGACAATGGTGCCGAGGGGGATCCCACCCTCACGGCCATCATCAGGCTCCCCATGGAGAGCCTCCCCAGACAGGACCAACTCTCTGCCGTCCGAGCGGTCCTTTCGAGCAAGAGCAAGGACGAGTTGACGGCCGAGATACAGGCCAAGGCCGAGGAGCTAGAGGTCAAGAACCTCGAACTCCAGGAGTCCTTGGACAATCTCCGGCGCACTACCTCGGTAAAGGAGCGCATGGAGGGAGAGCTGAACATCGGCAGGGAGATCCAGCTGAGCATGCTCCCGCTGGACTTCCCGGCCTTCCCCCATCGGACGGATTTCGACGTCTTCGCCACCTTGGAACCGGCCCGCGAGGTGGGCGGGGACTTCTACGACTTCTTTCTGGTGGACGATGACCAGTTCCTCTTCTGTGTGGGCGACGTTTCAGGAAAGGGTGTTCCCGCCGCACTCTTCATGGCCGTCACCAAAACCCTCATCAAGTCCAGGGCGACCAACGACCTCTCCCCCGCCAGCATCATGACCCACGTGAACGACGAGTTGGCCTTCAAAAACGACTCGTCCATGTTCGTGACGCTCTGGCTGGCCGTTCTGAACCTTCAGACGGGATATTTCAAGTACTGCAACGCAGGCCATAATCCACCCTACCTGAAGCGGGCCGACGGGACCCTGGTTCGGTTGGACAAGCGGCACGGGCCCGTGGTGGGGGCCGTGGAGGGAATGGCGTACGGGGAGGACGAAGAGGAGCTGGGGTGTGGCGACAAAGCCTTCCTGTACACGGACGGGGTGACGGAAGCCATGGACCCGGAGGGCGAGCTGTACGAGGAAGACCGCCTCGTGACGGTCCTGGAGTCAACCGACTTCGTCACGGTGGAGGACATGGTGAAAGCCTCGGCCAACGACGTCTGGCGATTTCAGGCCGAGGCCGATCAGGCCGATGACGTTACCGTCCTGGCCGTCCACTATTTTGGTGACCCAACGGGAGACGCAGACCAGCGGCGCTTGGATCTGGTCCTGAAGAACCAGGTTCAGGAGATTGGGAGGGCCGTCGAGGCCTTCGAGGAGTTCTCCCAGCGGAACCAGCTCCCGGTCCCCGCCATGCGGGCCATGAATCTGGCTCTGGACGACCTTCTGAACAACGTGGTCTCGTACGCATACGAAGACGAGACCGAACATGAGATCCACGTTCATATCGAGTTGGGCGAGAAGAGGATTTCTGCGACCATCCGTGACGATGGCCATCCGTTCAACCCCTTTGGGAGCGTGAATCCGGACACCTCCGAATCGCTGGAGGAGAGGGAAGTGGGAGGCCTGGGGATTCATTTGGTGGAAAAGATTATGGATGAAGTCGACTACCATAGACGGATCAACGAAAACGTCGTGACCGTGGTGAAGTACATCGAGAGCTAGCGGGCGGGACTCTGCCCCAGAAGACATTTGCGTGACAACCGACGAGCGGAGGACAGTTATGGAAATCCATGATCGCAGCGCAGGAGAGGTGACCATCGTCCAGCTGGAAGGGAATCTGGACACCAACACCGCCCCGGACGCCCATGCCCATTTCGACGCCCTGGCCGATGGGGGCCAAGTCCGGATCGTGGTGGATTTTGAAAAGTTGAACTACATCAGCAGTGCCGGCCTCAGGATTCTCCTGGCCACGGCCAAGAAGCTCAAGGGCGTGGGTGGACAGTTGAGGATGTTCGGACTCAACGACACCGTTCAGGAAGTCTTCGAGATCTCCGGCTTCAGCACCATCTTTTCGGTGTTCTCTACCGAGGCCGAGGCGCTGGAGGGCTTCTGACCCCCTCGAGTGGTCTTTCGCCTGAGGCCGATGAGGCCGGTGGCAGGCTGATCCAGGAGGGGTCTAACTTCCGGGCTCGATGGGACATTCTCGTGGCCGTTCTGGTGGTGGTCACCGGGCTGCTTGTCCCCTTCCAACTGGCCTTCGTGAGGGAGGTAGGCCTATGGGGCAGCCTCCTGGTGTACGCCCTGGATCTGGTGTTCTTCCTGGATATTCGGCTCAACTTCAGAACGACCTTCAGGGAGTATGGCTCTGAGGTTCGTGAACCGAGTCGAATCTCCAGCCGGTACCGAAGGGGCATGCTCCCCTGGGACCTGATCTCCACCCTTCCCTTTGATGTTCTTCTTCTGCCCTGGGCTGGCCTGGCTCTGGGAGGTCTCCCCGTCGTCCTCCTCCTGAGGCTCCTTCGTCTTGGTCGTGTGATCCGTCTCCAGGTCATCTTCCGCAGGTGGCAACGGTCCAGAACTACCAATGCGGGGTACCTGCGCATCTCCCGTCTCCTGGTCGTTGTGTTTCTTCTCATCCACTGGGTGGCCTGCGGGTGGTTCGCAATCGCGGTCATGGAAGGTTTGTCCGCTGATTCCTGGGCTGCCCAGGCCGGCATAACCGACCTGGGAATCGGCCAGCAGTACCTGCGCTCCATCTATTGGAGTTTTGTGACCACCACGACGGTGGGGTATGGGGATATCGTCCCCACTGGAACGATCGAATACGTGTACGCCATCGTGGTGATGGTGGTGGGGGCCTCCATGTATGCCCTCATCATCGGGAGCGTCGCCTCCCTGGTCAGCAGCATCGACTCGTCCAAAGCCGCTTTCTGGAACCGGGTAGAGGGAGTGAACCAATACCTCCGGGGCCGGGACCTGCCGCAGGATCTCACCGAGCAGATCCAGAACTACTACGACTACATCTGGGATCGTTACCGGGGGATCAGTGCTCCGGCTCTCCTGAAGGATCTTCCCGAGTCCATCCGGCTGGAGGTGCTCTTTCATCTCACACGGGAGCTCATGGACCAGGTGCCCCTTTTCCGACACACGGGGCCGGCTCTCAGGAATGCCCTCCTCATGTCCCTCGAGCCACAGGTCCACGTGCCGGGAAGCATCGTTGCCCGAGAGGGTGAGCCTGGAAACGGGATCTATTTCGTGAGCCGGGGAACGCTAGAGATCACCTCCGGTCCCGAGGGCGAAAGTCATGGCACGTTGGGTCCTGGAGACTACTTCGGTGACCTTTCCCTCCTTCTCGGAGAGCGCCGGACCGCGTCGGTTCATGCTCTCACGTACTCCGACGTATTCCTCCTCCCGGCCCGGGAGTTCGAGCGGCTGAAGACGGAGTACGAGGAGTTTAGAGATGTGCTGAAGAAAGTGTCGTCGGAGAAGACCGAGAGAATGGCTGAGTTGGTCATGGAAGGGGTTCTTCTTTAGGAAGCCAAATGCAGATCGTAATAGGAGACGGACTCACCCGGGGGATCTTGAGCCCCGAGAAACAGTTCCTGGGAATACAGATGAACCTGGGGGCCCGGGAGATCGGGCGACTCATGGGGGCCGGACGCGCCTTTGGTAAAGGCCCACTGCCCTCCTTTCTCCGCTCGGTGGCGGATGCGGGCCCCGAAGGGCCAAAGCTGGTCCTTCTCCAAGACCTGGCCGTTGCCATCGGGGAAGAAGAAGAGCCCCCAGAGCTGGAAGCGGTCATGGCCGAGTGGGTCGAGCCGCTTGAGGAGATTGCCGAGAAGGCACGGGTCGTGGCCTGCACTCCCGACAGGATCGCATGGCGGGCGCTGGTGGAGGCCATCGCAGACGTCTCCGGTTTTGAGCCAGGTCAGGTCGAGTCCGGGGAGGCCCCCCTCTCCTTCCTGGTCCTGGGTTGCCACACCGAGAAACGGGTCCAGATCCTTGCCACCTTCCTCCGCAATGTACTTGGATTCTCTCAGGTCGCCGTCTGCCCCCACCTGGTTGGAAGTTCCACCCAGGAAGCCCATTTCGCGACCCTCCGACATAATCTCCCACGTTCGGGAGTCCACGTGCTCCTGGACCTATCGGAAGCGGCTCGGTGGGTGGGGTTCGAGTTGGATTCCCTCATGCATCCGGCGGCGACGCCTTGCAGAATCGATCCCCCGGAGGCTAGGGACCGGCTCTCGGACGAGGCCACCCGGATCATCCAACTCATCTGCATGAATTGGAGCCGGACCTACCTTCACCCCTTGGCTGGCGGGTACAGCGGCAGCCTTCTCTTCATCGCCGACGGGTGGAAGGGTGAGGCCCGAACCGAGCCCTTAGTGGTAAAGATCGACGTTTTTGGCCAAATGCGGCGGGAGCTGGACGGCTACCACCAGGTGAAGGATTTCTTCGGCAAGCACGTCCCCACATTCGGGTACCCCGTCACCGAGGGGGACTCCCTTGGAGTGGGGATGGACCTGGCCGCTATGGAGGGACGGCCCACGACTCTTCAGGATCATTTCGAGGAAGCCGAGGACGAGGCATCCGTGGCCCGTTTCTTCGAGCTTCTGGATAAGACCCTGGACCTGGTCTCTAAGAAGCTCTACGGGAACACCAGGGAACGGGCCCCCCTTGTCCCTTACCGCAGCTTCGGCCTGCATGTGGAGCGGCAGCAGGAATATCTCCGCATGAACGGGGAGCACATCCTACGGTACATCGAGGAATTCGGCGGAGATCCCAACTCGGTGGACCTCGACCAGCTGGTGGCACTGTTTCGGTTGGCCACGCGGAACGAGGATTCCTTGGAGTCTGAGATCTGCCTTCAGCATGGAGACCTGAACTTTGCCAATGTGATCTGCGACGAAGGGGACAATGTCTGGTTCATCGACTGGACCCACACGGGTTCCTATCCGGTGGAGCTGGACTTCGCGAAGCTTGAAAACGATGTGAAGTTTGTCATGAGCAAGGCTTTTGAATTCGAGGATCTCCCCCGTTTTCAAAAGTTCAGTGACTACCTCCTCAGCCAACGGATCCCAGGGACCGTGGATGAGCTTCCCGACAACCTCAGATTCGCTAAATGGGATCTTCGGTTCCGGAAGATGCTGGGAGCGGTGAGGAGGATCCGGAAAGCCTGCTTTGAATTGAAGGAGGACGACGACTGGCTGGTGTACAGGGTGGCCATGCTCAGGTACGCCAGCCACTCCCTCAGCTTCGATAAGCGGCGGGGACGTGGGGAGTGCCACGAAGTGCAACTCATGTTCGCCCTCTTCAGCGTGGAGGCTCTCCTCCTGGATCTGGTTTCCGATGATTTCCACCTGAAAATTCGGGCGGAACGGCCCGCATCCTACCCGCCCAGACAGCGGATCTCCATCGACGAAGTGCCGTGGATGCTGGAGCCTGAGGAGTACTCTCCCCCCTACCACGTCGATCCCCTGGTGCTCGCACAGGACCGCACGAAGACCGAGGGTGGGTGGGCAGATCCGGAAGAGTTGGAGGGGATGGCTGGAATCTTGGGGTCTCGTGAGGCCAAGTTCCGAGACGACCAGGGCCGTCCTCTGAACCCACGAGGAAGAACGGGGATCGCGGGTCGGGGGCTCCTGGGGTTGTGGGGGGCCAACCTCTCCGTGGCGGCGGTGGTGCTCCGGGAGAGCAGCGTGACACGAGGGCTCGAGGTCCTCCTGGGCTCGGTGGAGGACTCTCCCTCCCTCGAGCTTCCCAAGGGCTTCCTCCTTCCGGGGGAGGAGGCCGAGGCTGGATTGCAGAGAGTCCTGAGAGGTGAGGCCGGGTGGCAGGATCCTCCCTCGGCAGATGCCATCGGGGGGGGCTATGTCTATGATCCCAGGCAGACCGATCACGCCTGGGTTGAGAGTCGTGCATTCCTGGTGAGTCCCGATTCCGACGAGGCCCCGGACCTCTTCGAGGCGCCGGACCATTTCCAGGAAGTGGGCTGGTGGCCGCTGAGCGCCGATGCCGTGAACCGGATGCCCTCGGCACAAGCGGCGATGATCCGGAGTGCCTTGGAACGGATGAAAGAAAGCCACCGCGTGGATCAAGAACTCGCTGATCGCCTTCTGGCAACCATTGGGTAATGGAATGGACTTAAGCCCACTTGAAGCGCGGTGCCTGACCCGTCTCCGGGAGGCTAGGCCGTTCCCCCCCAGGGACCCCACCAACCCGGATGCCTGGCTCGAGTTCAGCGTGCATGCCGCTCTTTCGGCCGCCTTGAAAGCACGGAATCTGATCCATGCCGTGGGAATCCGGGCCAAGCTGAAGGAAGACGGATCGCCCGCCACCGAGCTCGAACGGGACATGGAAGACACGGTGCGGCGGGCTCTCGCCGAATTCGCCCCTCATGCCGAGATGACCGGGGAAGAGAGCGGGGGCCGGATGAGATCCGAGGGGGATTCTCTGGCCATGGACCCCATCGACGGGACCTGGGCCTTTCTGACTCAGACCGAGAGCTACTCGGTCACCATCAGTGTCTTCCGGGATGGGGTCCCTATGGTGTGTGTCGTGGCCAATCCGGCATCCGGTGAAGTGGCCTACGTAGCTCCCATTGGCCGGCCCCGGTTGATCCGCCTGGGGCTCTTGAATGCACCAGACGGCGCAGTGGACCTTCCCTTCCAAGCCCCGGATGAAAAGAAGATTCTGGTCCACCTCCAGCCCAGTCCCGGGGGGGGCGCCATTTCCTCAGCTTTCCAAAGGGCCTGGGAGGCCCGGACTATCCAGATGGTGCGGTCTTCCGGGGGGTCCCCGGCCTGGGCTCTGGTCGAGGCCGCCAAAGGTCACTTCGTTTACGTGAACCGTTGGAGTCGCCGTCCTGCCGAGCCGTGGGACCTGGTGGGAGGGGTGGAGATTGTCCGGAAGGCCGGTGGGGATGTGGTAAATCTGGAGGGATCTCCCATCGATACCCTCAGCCACTCGGGGCCCTTTGTGGCGGGCCTGTCGGCGAAAGCCCGGACGAAGGTGGCGGAGATCTCTCGGGCCGCGTTGGGAGGTGACTCTTGAGTCCGGAACATCGGGTCCCACGCCGGGGAAGTCGGATCAATCAGCTCAGGATCCTGGGAATCGTGCTCGTCTTCTTCCTGGCGGTGGGAGCCTTCCTCGCGGGTGTCAGGACCACGGGGATTTCCGACCCCCAGGATCAGCAATTCTTGGCCTGGCTCTACTATTCGGGCGGGCTCTTCGTGTTCGGCGGGATGGATCTGGGGTCTCCTGTGGGAGGTCCCTTTCTGGGTCGGGCAGCTCTCTGGATCGCCTACTTCCTGGCCCCGCTCATCACGACCACGGCCGTGGTGGAGGCGCTCCTCCGGTTGGTCCGCCCTGACTGGCTCCAGCGCCGGGCTCTGAAGGACCACCTGGTTTTGGCAGGATCGGGACGGGTCGCCCTCGCCTACCTGGACGCTATCCGGTCCATCGATCCGGATCGGACGGTTGCCCTGGTGGACTCGGGAGAAAGCCTGGCCACGGATTCGGAGCTCCTGGACCATGGGAGAACGGAACTCATTCGAGGCGACATCCGCCGCCCTGGCACCCTTGGCGCTCTCTGTCTCCATCGAGCCGATCGGATGGTAGTCCTCTCCAATGACGACATGGCGAACCTGGAGTTGGCGTGGGGGGCTCGGGAGCGGGTTCCGGATCTCCCCATTGCCGTGCACGTGGCTGACCTCACTCTCCTCCGGCCCGTGAACCGGATCATCAAGGATCAAAAGGAACCGAACAGCCCGCCTCTTATTTTCAACACCGATCGCATTGCAGCCCTCCACCTATTCGAGGAGCATCTGTACCCCCATTTCCAGGATACCGGCCAGCTGGATGTCTTGGTCATCGGGGGCTTCAGCCGGTTCTCTGAAACCATCCTGGAGTTGCTTCGCGTATCGGCGGCGAATGAGCTGGAGAGGGTCGTAATCGTGGACCCGGATGCTGCCCGGAAGGTCCGACAATTCGAAGCTGATGTCCCTCTGGACGCTCTCACCTATTCGACCGTGGATGGTGATCTGGAGGATCCGGGGACGTGGGCGGAAGTCGAGGAACTCCTCCGGCAGGCCGAAGTCGAACCAGTATATCTGCTCGCGGCGAAGGAAGAGGTGGTGAACTTCCGCGCAGCCATGCTTCTTCGCGGCCGGTCGGTCGAACCCAGGGTTTTCGCCCGCTGCTTCCACCGGACCCGGTTCGCCCAATCTCTGGCCGACCAACTCTCCTTCGAACTCCTAGCCTTTGAGGAGGTGCTCAAGGAGGCGTTGAGGGACCACTACGAGGGGTTCAGGATGGTTTAGGGGGGCGACTACATCCTGCTGCCCCAAACTTCTGCCGCGCTGGAGAAACTCCCGTTATGCCCCTCGAGCCGGCCCCTGTAGGAGTTTCCGTCTGGCTCGAGGCAGAATCGCCCTCTCCAATATTCGGGCCCGTTCGGGTTGGACTCGTTGAACTCGATGCATCTACCCCTCTCGCTCACCGAAACCGGCGAATCCGCGGATCCGGAGCCCTGCCTCATTGTTGCCGTTGCACCGTTTACCGTGACGATCAAGGTCGGGAGTTGTTCTTCTTTTCCTACCTCGGGTCCGTCGAGTACTCGACTGCTCATGGTCCACTGCCCCTCCCACCTCTTCAACCCCTCCGCGTCAACTCGTTCCTCTTCCCTTCTCTCCGGGTCGGTCTGTTGTAGCTCCGTTCCTTGGGCGGTGCAATTCATTCTGGCGTAGCCCATATCCGGGGTATTCCGGAATAGACCCGAAACCTCCATGAGGCCGTTCACGGGCGCACCGCTCGGAACATCCCAGTACACCGACGCGGACTGGCCCGGGGGGAGAGGGCCAATCAGCCGGAGAACGGCGGCCTCCGAACCGCTCTGGCCCTCGAAACGGAGACTCACCTCAACGAAATCTACATAATCGTGAGGGCTGCCATTGAAGACATTGCCGACAATCCGGTATCCCCCCTGGGGCAGGAGTTCCTGGGAATAGGACAGGCCCAGCGCGGTCATGGAGGCCCGGTATAGGGTGAGGATGGCCCGCGCGGCCATTGCCATGCCTAACACAGGATTTCCGAGGATTTCCCTGGTGTTATCCCTCGTCCGCCTCGCACAGGCCTCGGTGAAGGCCCGAACCGCTCCGGATTGGTTGCTCCAGAACTGTTCGACCAAAGCCGGCTTCTGATTCATCCACATCGGATCATACCACGATTCCATTTGGATTCGTTGGCTTTGCTCTTCGTAGTTGATGAATTCAAGTCCGGCCGAAGCCATGCCTTCCCATGCCCCGTGGCTCCCGGATACGACCCCAGGGGTCCCCTCCCCAAAACCGTTCCAGTACCAGGGATCGAACCAATCCACCCGGTCTGGGTGTCCCGGCCAGAAGTTCGCACAAAACCTCTGTATGTTCGCCGTGTGATCATGATTTCGGCCCCATTGATGTGGAGGCTGACGGAAGAAGGAAAACATGATCTGCCAATCGCCACAGATATCCCTGCTCAGGACGTACTGTCGGCGATCGTTCAATCTCTCGACCTCCACGGCGGGCAATCCCACGGTGTGGTAGGGCACGAACATGTCGGCGAGGAAATGGGCTGACCACGCGGCGCCCCAAGTCTGGTCTCCGTTCCAAACGCGTTGGGTCATCATTTGCCCGAAATACTCTGCCGCCTTGATGGGTGCGTTGCCTTTTCCTGTTCTGGGATTGAAGTAGTGCCATGAATAATCCGAGTTGCCGGTGGCGTCAGGCCCTGGGCCAATGAGGCCGCTCAAGCTCACCTGGACAAAGTCTCTGCTTTGAATCTCTTCGGTGGTGGGAAAGTTGAAGTGCTGGGCGATGGGGTCCAACGACAGGAGGCGCATGGCGCGGTCGACGATGAATTGGTGCGTCGGAGCCAGTCCGGAGATAGCACCCCATCCGAGTGCGTTTTGTGGCCGGAGAAACGACGGGAGAATCGCGCCGCTGAGGATACTTGCGAGATTTTTCAACAGGGATCTTCTGTTCATCTGAAAGACCTCCATAGGAATGGCCTTCCCCCTGGGGCGGGAATCCTCTGGGACCCCTGAGTCTCTTTCAGATTAGGCTGGGGGAGGTTGGTGTAGCAAGGAGCAGGGGGTGGAAAGGAAGTGCCCGAATCGCCTCGGCGGCTGGAGAAGGAAGGGCTCCTCGAGTCCCGGTGGGAAGACGCGGCCGAGGCGTGGGATGCCTTGGCCGACGCGTTGTACCTGAGAACGGAAGGTTGGACCATGGATGCGATGTGGCGAGATGTACGAATGGCGGTGAAGGGGCTCGTTCGCCGGCCTTTCTTCACGGCCCTGGCAGGTCTGACCCTGGCCATCGGCATCGGAGCCAACACGGCCATCTACAGCGTGGTGGACGGTGTGCTGATCAACCCGCTCCCCTTTCCGGAGGCGGAGCGGCTGCTCAGCTACAACCACGAGGCTCCCGGCCTGGGCGTGAAGGTGCCGGTGATTCCCCACTCCCAGGCGATGTACCTGCACTACCTCGAGAACGCGCGGACGATCGAATACTTCGCCGTGTTCAGCGACGAGAACATCAACCTCATAACGGACGGTGAACCGCAGCAACTGACCGCGAGCCAGGTCACCCAGGAGTACTTCCACGTGATGGGCGTTCAACCCTTCCTGGGGCGGGCCTTCGTCGAGGGGGAGGATCGCTCGGGTGCGGAGCCCGTCGCCATCCTCGGCTATCCACTGTGGGAGCAGACCTTTGGGGGGGATCCTGCGGTGGTGGGGCGCCTGGTGGAGATGGACGGGGTACAGCGCCGCGTGGTCGGCATCATGCCCCGGGGTTTCGCTGTAATGGATGAGGACCTCTGGGTTCCCCTTGAGATCGATGTGGTCGTGCCGGACGCGGGCTCCCTGGGCCTCATTGGTGCCGCGCGACTGGGCGAGGGCATGACCATCGAGGCGGCCCAGGCGGAGATGCAGGATCTGCTTGTGCGCTTCGCCGAAGCGAACCCCGACGAGCTGGGCCCGGAGATATTGGAACAAGCGGGCCTCGCGGCGGACGTGAAGCCTCTCAAAGAGATATTCGTTCAGGACGTGCGGCAGGCCCTCTGGGTTCTCCTTGGCACGGTGGGCTTCGTGCTGCTCATCGCGTGCGCCAACGTAGCGAATCTCTTTCTGGTCCGGGCCGAAACCCGCCAGCGGGAGCAGGCGCTGCGCACGGCCTTGGGCGCGAGCCGCGCCGATGTGATACGGCAGTATCTGACGGAGTCCATCACCCTTGCTGTGGGTGGAGGGCTCCTCGGCCTGGGCCTCGCCGCGTTCGGGGTCAAGGGGCTTCTGGCGCTTGCGCCCGCTGACCTTCCCGCCGCCTTTGACATCGGCATCGATGGGAGCGTGCTGGTGTTCACCGCCATGATTTCAGTTGCGGCGGGAATCACCTTCGGCGTCTTTCCCGTCTTCGGGTACGGGCGCGCGGATCTCTCGAACGCCTTGAAGGATGGTGGCCGATCCTCGACAATCGGCAGGGAGCGGCACCGAGCCCGGAGCGCCCTCGTCGTGGCCCAGATGGCGCTGGCCCTTATGCTGCTGGTGGGCTCGGGGCTTATGCTCAGGAGTTTCGTGGCTTTACAGAAGGTGGATCCCGGCTTCGAGGCTGCCGGGCTGATGACCTTCCGCTTCGGCCTCCCTGGCGCCGAGTACGAGAGTCCCTGGCAGGTGCTGGACTTCCACAGGGAGCTGAGTGACAAGCTGGCCGCGACGCCGGGGGCCGAGGGCGTCGGGATGATAAGCGGGCTCCCCCTTACCGACGCGAAGAGGGCGGGGCCGATGGAGCCGGTAGATCGCCCGTTCCCCGAGAGTCAACTCGGGCCAATTGTGGAGCAGAGGAGCATTACGCCCGGTTACCTGGAGGCCATGCGTATTCCGATCCTCGAGGGGCGGGCTCCGGATTGGGAAGACCAGGCGGATCAGTTCCGTGGTATCGTCATTTCGCAGACGTTGGCACAGACGTTCTGGCCGAACGAAAGCGCGGTGGGACGCCAGATCCGAAGCCAGGGAAGTGATCACTCCTGGGAAGTGGTGGGGGTGGCGGGCAACGTGCGGTTCGACGATGTCGAAGACGAGCCCATGGCGCTTGCGTATTTCCCGGTCCTGAGCGGGAGTCCCGAAGAACTCAGCCCCTCCCTGTCCATGGATGTTGTGGTGAGGGTGGCTGGGGATCCGTTGGAGGCCATCGCGATGGTGCGAGAGGCGCTTCGGGCCGTCGATCCCCGTCTGCCCATGATCAACCCCCGGACCGTCGACAGTGTGGTCGAGCAGTCGATGGCCTCCACTTCCTTCACGGTCTTGCTCCTGGCGATCGCCGCAGGGATCGCGCTCCTGCTGGGCACGGTGGGGATCTACGGCGTGATCTCGTACATCGTGAGCCGGCGCACGCAGGAAATCGGCGTGCGCATGGCCCTCGGCGCCCCTGGCAAGGTCGTGCTACGGTCCGTGGTGGGTCAGGGCATGGCGCTTACGGGTATCGGCCTGGTCGTGGGGCTCCTTGGTGCGTGGGGCCTGAGCCGCGTGCTCGCGTCGCTCCTTTACGGAGTGACCGCGACCGATCCGGTGACGTTCGGAGGGACCGCGCTGTTGCTTGGGGTGGTGGCATTGATGGCGACATGGATTCCGGCCCGGCGGGCCGCGCGGGTTGATCCAGTGGAAGCGTTGCGATCGGAGTGAGGAGGGAAGTGAGAAGCTGCTGCGGGAAGCGGGGAGCTGAAGCCGGCCGGACTTGACATCTGTATACCGTTCAGTATACAGTTTCCTCATCATGCTTACGATCACCATCGACCGCGGTCTGGAAGAGCCGGTCTACGAGCAGGTGGCCCACCAAATACGGCAGCTCATCGCCGCGGGTGCTCTCGCTCCCGGAATGACTCTTCCATCGGTGCGCCGGCTCGCGGGAGACCTGGGGGTCAACCTCAACACGATCGCACGCGCTTATCGGCTTCTGGAGGGTGAAGGCTTCCTCTCCATCCGCGGCCGATCGGGCGTCACGGTCGCGGAGCCCGCTCGGGAGGTCGAGGGGCCGGCGCACGCCAAGCTTCTGGAACAGTTGCGTACTACCCTTGTACGGCTTCGGCAGGCGGGGGCGACCACCGACGAGCTGTTGGGGGTCGTACGACGTGAGGTCCTGGCCTTGGGTGGTCGAAGTACGGAGAAGTGCGATGAGTGAAGCCGTTGTAGTAAACCTTTTTCTGTGGGTCCGGGTGCTCCTGGTGGGAGGGATCTTCATCTTTCTTCCGCGCATTACCCGCGAGGGCTTGCTCTTTGGCGTCTACGTGGGTGAGGAGTTCGCCGCGGGAGACGCGGCCCGAGAGGTGCTGCGAGGTTGGGACCGTGGTTGCGGGATGGTGATGGTGTCCGCTCTCCTTGTGGGACTGGTCGGCACTCTGGCCGGGCACGCGGTGGCGGGGAACCTGACGGGTACTGCTGTCCTCCTTCTCGGTGGGGCGGGGCTTTACTTCCGATCGTACTCGAAAGTCAGGGCTCTGGCCCGGCCGGACGTGGCTCGACAAGCCGGGCGGGCCATGGCTCCGCTCCAGGTTGGAGGACCGGGGGGAGAGACCTTTGCGAAAATCACTCTGGTCATCTGTCTCGTCGCAGCCTTGGCCACCATCACCTACGGTTTGGTGAGCTACCAGAGCGTGGCGGCTCGAATGCCGACTCTCTGGAGTCTAATCGGCGGGGCGGATGCCTGGACCGACAAATCCCTCTTGACCGTGATGTACGTCCCGAGCTGGAATCTGGTTCTTGGCCAGCTCTTCGCCCTTCTGGCGATGATGACTGCCACGGCTAAACGCTCCCTGCGCGAGGGTGCGGGAGGCCGATCCGCCGAGGCCCAGGATGCCTTCCGGGCCTTGATGGCCAATGTGTTGAGTGGCATGGCACTCTTCATCTGCGTCTTCCTGACCCTGTTCTCGGTTCAGGTGATCCGCATCGGACTCACGGGGGCTAGCTCCCTCGGGGCCGGCATGTTGTGGATCATGGGTGCCATTCTCCTGGTCATGCTCGTGTTCATGCTCGCGAATCTCGGCAGGATCCTACGACGTTTTGGGCAGGGGGGGGCTTTGATCGAACGGGGCTCCTCGGAGGGATCTCTGACC
>JAUXEE010000303.1 GCA_030618065.1 Gemmatimonadota bacterium | reverse complement strand
TGAGTGAAAGTTGCAATTCCGCGAATGGGAGAAACGATGGCACCGTGCTTCGAGTACTGCGCCACCATGGCCATATTCAACATTGCCGAGTCAGGCACTGTTGAACAGGTCGACTTCCCCCTGCAAAGCCGGGAGCCCTTCGATCGGGTTCGCCTTCTGAGAGATCAGAAGGTGGACACCCTCATCTGTGGCGGGATGCAGGCATTCTACGAAGACCTGCTGAACGCCGGCGGATTCGAGGTGATCTCCTGGGTTTCGGGACTCGTGGAGGACCTCCTGGCCCTCTACCTCAGGGGAGGCCTGGTGTCCGGTACCGAGCTTCCCACGCACTATGGGCCCGATTTCCTTTCCATGGACCGGATGACGGAGCACTGATCGGTGGCTATTCCGCAAAAATACAGTTACAACGTCGAGCAAAAGGGACTCGCGGGGACCGATAAGTCCCAGGGGTTCCTGGAGGCCTTTTCGGCCATCCTTCGCCACGGCAACTACCATGTGGCCCTGGACACCTTCTCCCGCCTCAGCTCCAAATGCGGCCGATGTGCCGCGTCCTGTCAGCTCTATGAGGCTACGGGGGCCGATGAGGATATTCCCTGCCATCGATCGGAGCTGCTCCTGAAGGTGTACCGCCGATACTTCACGCAGACGGGGATTCTGAAGGCGAAGCTCTTCGGTGGGTTCACCCTCACCGATGCCCATGTCGACGAAATGGCCGAGTCCTACTACCGCTGCACGGCCTGTCGTCGCTGCAAGGCGACCTGCCCTGTAGGAATCGACCACGCTCTCGTAACCCACCTGGCCCGTTGGATTCTGGCCGAGATCGATGTCATTCCCAGGGCCCTTCTGGTTTCGGTGCGGGAGCAGTTGGAGGGGAAGACGATGAATACGTCCGCAATCCCCCTTCCGGCTCTCAAAGACACCTGTGAGTTCCTGGAAGAGGAGCTTCAGGACATCTACGACGTGAACATCAAGTACCCCTTCGACGAGGAGGGTGCCGAGTTTCTCTTCGTCCCGGCGGTGTCCGACTTCATCATGGAGGCCGACACCCTCATGGGGAACGCCGCCATCATGCACGTGACCGGGGGTTCCTGGACCATCGGCACGGGGAACTATGACGGTATCAATTACGGTCTGTTCTACTCCGACCGGATGATGGAGCGGATCGTCAACAACGTCATCGCCGAGGCCCACAGGTTGAAGGTGGACAAGATCCTCATCGGCGAATGTGGCCACGCCACCCGGTCGGCCTGGTATGTGCCGACCTTCGGCGGCCCCGACGCCCCAGAGGTAGTGAACTGTCTGGAGTACGCCTACGAGCAGCTCAAGGCCGGGAAGATCCCCCTGAAGGCTGAGAAGATCCCGGAGCGGGTCACCTACCATGATCCGTGCAACATCACCCGGTCGGGCAGGATCGTGGAACAGCCCCGGGAGCTCCTGAAGGCCATCTGCGCCGACTATGTGGAAATGACGCCCAACCGCACTGAGAACTACTGCTGTGGTGGAGGTGGGGGAACGGTTTCCATCGATGAGATCCGAACCTTCAGAACCGGACCGTTGGGAAAGAGGAAGGCTGACCAGATCCGGGACACGGGAGCCCAGATCGTGGTCTCTCCTTGCGCCAACTGTAAGAAGCAGCTGAAGGAGCTTGGCCAGGACAACGACTTGGAAGAGGTGGAAGTGGTGGGACACCACGACCTGCTCCTCCGGGTCATCGACTTCGGAGTGGAGGCGAAGGAGCCGGAAAGGGAGGGTGTGGCGGCGGACTGAAGCCGCCGAGACCCACCTGGAGACCACTGAGACTAGGCACCAACGAACCAATGAGAGGGAAGACGCGCAATGCAAGTTTGGCTTGAATGGGCCATGGGGCCCCTCTTCTGGACCGCCCTGGCCTTCATGATCCTGGGGCTCATCCGGCACGTGGGCCTGACTCTGTGGGAGGGGGCTAGGGCGTACCAGCGGGCCGGCGACAAGGATATCCCCTTTGGGAAGGTACTGGCTACGACCCTGAAGTGGCTGATCCCCATCGGGCGACTCCGGAATCGCTGGCTATTCAGCATCAGCACTTTCTCGTTTCACGTGGGGGTCATCCTGGTCCCCCTATTCCTGGCTGGTCACATCAAGCTCTGGCGAGAGGGGGTCGGCCTATCCTGGCCGGCCCTCCCGAATGGAGTGGCCACCACCCTCACCTGGATCGTAATCGCCGCTGCGGTAGCCGTGGTGATCCTGCGAGCGGGGGCAAAGGATAGCCGGGCCCTGGGCCGGTTCCAGGACTACGCTCTACCCCTCTTCATCGCAGTACCCTTCCTCTCCGGGTTTCTCGTGATGCACCCGGCGTGGAATCCGTTCAGCCGGGATCCCACCCTGCTGATCCATGTTTTGAGCGCCGACCTGCTGATCTTCATGGTACCTCTCACGAAGCTCAGCCACATGATCCTGCTCCCCTTCACCCAGCTCGTGTCCGAGCTGGCCTGGCACTTCCCGTCGGATGCCGGGAGCCGGGTGGCTGTGACCCTGGGGAAAGAGAACGAGCCGATCTGACCATGTCTGCTGCAATACTCATCGACGTCACTCGCTGCATCGGGTGCGAGGAGTGCGTTCTGGCCTGCAAGGAGGAGTACGACCTTGGGCCGGACCGGCTTCGAAAGGGCCAAGAGGCCGTGGACGGCCTCTCCGCCACCCGCTATTCCACCATTCTCCGGTACCCGGACGATCATTTCGTCCGCCAACAGTGCCGCCACTGCCTGGATCCAGCCTGCGTCAGCGTTTGCCTGGTCGGAGCCATGCAAAAGACCCCCGAAGGCCCGGTCATTTATGACTCGGACCTTTGCATGGGGTGCCGGTACTGTCTTGTGGCCTGCCCCTACGGAATTCCACGCTACGAGTGGGAAGAGGCGGCTCCTTTGGTTCAGAAGTGTACCCTCTGCTACACTCGCATCACCGAGGGCCGGGAGCCCGCTTGCGTCGAGGCCTGTCCGGAAGATGCCCTTCTCTTCGGGGAACGGGACGACCTTCTCGCTGAAGCCCATCGCCGGATAGCGGAACACCCCGGGACATATCTGGATCACGTGTATGGCGAAAAGGAGGTGGGTGGAACCTCGGTTCTCTATCTGTCCGATATCTCCCTGGGATTCCTCGGATGGGCTGACAACCTCGGCGATGGAGAGCTCCCTCACCTCACCTACGCGGCCCTGAAAAAGGTTCCTTGGACCGCGGCTGGGGTGGGAAGCCTCATGGGCGGAATCTACTGGGTCATCAACCGGCGCATGAAGCTGGCGGCTCGGGATGCGGAGGAGGCT
>JAUXEE010000129.1 GCA_030618065.1 Gemmatimonadota bacterium | reverse complement strand
TTTACCGCCTCAAAAATCCCGATGATCGAAGGGATTCCGGTCCAGAAGAAGAGCATGTAGAGGACACCCATACCTGGCTTATCCAGATAGAATTTGTGTGCACCGATCCCGCCGAGGACAAGGGCAAGACCCACCGAAACCGATCTGCTTTTCTTAGGCCAGCTGTACACCGGAAGCTGCGGTGTGCCTGGGGAGGGTCGAACGAGAGAACCTGTCGTTTCCGTACCCTCACAATCGGCACAATAACCCCTGGCAGCCCATTGGTCCTTGATCGGAGTACCGCAGGTCAGACAATCTCGGCTGACCCACTCACCACAATGACGGCATTTCTTCGCTGTGGGCGTGATCTCGGACTCACAGAAGGGACAAGCAGCCGTCTCGGTCATTCTTACTCTCTTACTCTCATTCGTGTTCTGGAGCCAGCCGGAAAGGGTTATCTCACTTGATGTTATCGGGGGAAGATTAGAATTGGCCCGGGTGGATTCGAACCACCACCGCCGGTTCCAAAGACCGGTGTCCTGCCATTAGACGACGGGCCAGTCGGGTAATCCCTATGGGTGGAATCGTACCTAATCACCTACCCACGTTTCAACCCCCTCCCTCATCCAGAGGTCCGGGGGGGTGGAGCAGGGTGCTGGTGAGAACGAAACGTGTGTCCGGGAATCGATCACCCAGATCGGCCCTCGCCCGATTGGCGGTTTTCTCGTCTCCATAGAGCCCGAACAGGGCCGCCCCACTCCCGGAGAGGAGAGTGAAGACTGGTCCGCTGTCCCGAAGAGCACCCCGGATTCGACCCAGAAGGGCATGCTCCCGGAGCACCAGATCCTCGAAGTCGTTCTCAGCCAGGAGTCCCACCTTCTCCCAACTGGAGAGGGCTTCCAAGGAGAGTATCCGGGTGGAGCGCCGCGGCTCAGCTTTCCCTCTCTCCCGGGCTAGGATGCCGAAAGCGTCGGGCGTTCGGACTTCGACCGGTGGCAAAGCCAGGAGAACCGGAGCCGGTGGGAGGGGAGGAAGGGGGAGAAGGCGCTCACCTCTACCCCAGGCCAGGGCCAGGGGAGAGGGAGAGAGAAAAAAGGGCACGTCCGAACCCAGGGTCCCCGCCAATTGGAGTAGTCGCTCCTCTCCCAAAGCCCCTGGAAAGAGAAGCTGAAGACCACGGAGGATCGCCCCGGCATCGGAGGAACCGCCTCCCAACCCCGCCGCCAGGGGGACTCTCTTTTCCAGATGGATACTGACTCCCTCCCCAACCCCGCCTTCCTTGAGGAACCCCTTCGCAGCACGATACGCCAGATTCTCCTCGGGCGGACCCATGGGGAGGCCGTCGGTATCGAGGGAAACGCCGGATGACGCCCTTTCCAGGGTAAGGGTGTCGCCGAAGTCCAGCGAGGCGAAGAGGGTTTCCAACTGATGGAATCCGGATTTCTCCTGGGCGAGGATTCGCAAGAAGAGATTGATCTTGGCTGGAGCGTGGAGTTTCAGCATTCGGACCCCGATCTCAACCCCCGGCCTCCGAGGGCCCTAGGTCGCTGGCCGGCCCGGGGTGGGCCCGCTCCACCGCTTCCTCCACGCGAACCTCGCTCTTCCCCACGTCACCCAGGGAGAACCCGAGCTTCCACGCATAAAAAAGGCCGATGAGAGTGACGGGGATGAAAGCGGCCACATGAAATCCGAGGGAGAGAGCGATGGCGGCGGCCTCGGACACACCGTAGACACCGAGTCCGGCCAGGACTCCAGCCTGGAAGGTCCCGATGAATCCCGGGGCTGCGGGAACGGCCACAGCGAGGGCCACCGTCGCATTCACGAAGAGGGCGACGTCGAAGCCCACGTGAATCCCGAAGGCCATGAAGGCCACCCAGAAGGACAGGCTCTGCCAGAGCCAGATCGCCACGCTCCAGATTATGGCTTTGACGAGTAACGCAGGACTCTGGAATACCTTCAACCCGTCCAGGAAGGCCTCCAGCACATCCACCACCAGGCGAGCTGCCTTCTCAGGCAAAAGGCGCGCCGCCCGCTCCGCCCCCCTCACCAGGGGTCGGGGAAAGACAAGGAGAAAGGTCATCAGGATCAGGAGAGCCCCAAGGATCAACAAAACCCCTCGAATCCACACACCCAGGGAGACCCCCCGGAGCACCGGGTTTTCCGGAAAACCAGGAGCGGCGATGGCGACGAAGAGGAGTGCCGCGATGGTAAGACTGTCCAGGAAACGCTCCACCACCAGGGACCCGAAGGCACCGCTTACGGAAACTGGCTCCATGCGGGAGATGGCATAGGGGCGTACGACCTCCCCCACCCGTCCAGGGATGATATTGGTGGCCATGAAGCCGATGTTCATGGCCGCAAAGCGGGAGCGGAGGGATGTCCGGGGGCATATGGGTTGAAGAAGGATTCCCCACCGCATGGAACGGAAGAGGTAATTCGAGTACCCGATGGCGACGGCCAACCCCAAGAGCCAGAAATCGGCCCCCTGGATTTCGGCCCAAACCTCCGAAAAGGGAACGCCCTTCAGGACCCACCAGAGCAGGACCGCCGTGATCACGAAGCCGAGTAACACCAACCAGTTTTTTCTCAAGACTTCGTCCAATCAAAAGCCCATAGGGGGAAGCCAGGCTCCCGGCCTGTCCACCATCTGGGGCGCCTGACGAATGAGATCTCCCATTTCCCTGACGGCTCGCTCCAAGCCGACGAAAAACGCCCGGGAGATAATGCTATGGCCGATATTCAGCTCTTCGATCTCCCGGACGGCTGCCACGGGGATGACATTCTCAAAGGTGAGGCCATGGCCAGCATGGACGGCCAATCCCATCGCACGGCCCTTCTTGGCCAAATCAGCAAGTCGGCCCAGTTCCCGACCCCGCTCGTCTCCCCGGGCGTTGGCATACTCTCCGGTGTGGAACTCCACCGCGTCAGCACCCAGTTCCACCGAGTACTCGAGGGCCTCCGGATCCGGATCGACGAAGAGGGAGGTCCTGACCCCTTCCCCCTTCAACCTCCTCAGAGCCAAGGCCAGAGCCTCCCGGTTCTCCTCGCTCCTCAGATCCAAGCCCCCTTCGGTGGTCACTTCCTCCCGTTTTTCGGGGACCAGGGTGACCTGCAGAGGACGTAGCTCACAAGCCAGGTCAAGAATTCCCGAACTTGCGGCCAACTCGAAATTCACCCCGGTTCGAGCCGTTTCCATGAGAAGGCGGACATCCCGATCCTGAATGTGCCGCCGATCTTCCCTTAGATGAATGGTGATTCCGTGGGCGCCGCCGAGCTCAGCCAGAACCGCCGCCCTGACCGGATCTGGCTCATCGGTCCTTCGGGCCTGCCGAACCGTGGCGATGTGGTCGATATTGACGTACAGCCTCATTTTTCCCTCTCAAGCATCTCTTTGAGTTCTTCCATTGAGTTTTCGTCAAGCCCACCCTCCCCCGCCAACTTCAGGATTTCCAGTCCCAGAGAAGAATAAAGAGCCCGCTCCCGAGCTTCCAGAGTCCGAAGGTGCAACCCGACCGTCTCTACGTCACCCCGTGACACAGGGCCCGTCAATGCCCCTACGGGCCCCAACCGACCCAGATTCTCCAGGCTCCCTCGGGCCAGGGGCAAAATGGCCTGAAGGGCCTCATCCTCGGGAACGCCCGCCTGGACCATGAGGCGCCCCGCAGCTCCGATCAGACCCACAAGGTAGTTGGATGCGAACACGGCGGCAGCGTGGTACAGGGGTCGACGCGCCACCGGAATAGTAAGGACAGAGGAACCGAGTGGATTGACGATTCTCCGGGCAGCCGAGATGGCGGCCGGCTCTCCCGAGACGGCGAAGTACACACCCTTCAGCTGTTCCGCCCCCAATACTGGATCGGCCAAACTCTGAAGGGGATGAAGGGTGCCAACGCTGTACCCTTTTTCCAGCAGAGGGGCTAATGGATCCGTGCCGAGAGCCCCGGATAGATGAAAAACCGCACAACCAGGCGGCGAGT
Organism: Gemmatimonadota bacterium; assembly: GCA_030618065.1. GTDB lineage: Bacteria > Gemmatimonadota > Gemmatimonadetes > Longimicrobiales > Gaopeijiaceae > JABDNZ01. The sequence goes on along the minus strand of JAUXEE010000129.1, from coordinate 2,422 downwards.
CCCCGTGAGCCGCCAGGGCCATGGAGATCTCCGGTAACGCCTCATCAGGAACGCCCAGGAGGACCGCCGTCGTCCCCGGTTCCGGCCCTTCCAGTCCGAAGACGTAACGGGCTACCCCCTGAATAAAAAGAGGGTGGGCCGGGGGATCGGTTTTCCTCCCGCAGTATAGGATGCTCTCAACGTTTCCGGCTTTCCACAAAGCATACCCGAGAGCCAAGCCCGCCCGCCCGGGACCGATGAAGAAGAGGCGCTCGCCCATGGGAGTCAGGTAGCCTCCAGGATTTCGATTCCCGGCTTCTGTTCCAGTCGGCCCTTGAGGGACTCTGGAATGCGGACCTCGACTTCCACCCGGGAGCCCTTCGATTCTTGGCCCAGGACTTCCCCTTCCCTGTAGAGGGTAGCCATGGTCTCTCCGTCTGCAACTGAAATGGAGATTTTCAGGTGGCGGAGGCCAGCCCGAAGTCGGGCCTTCAGGGCATCCCTGACTTTGTGCAAAGACTCCGATCGATGGGCTGACACAAAGACCGATGGCGTCTGATCTATGGTCCGGATCCTGGTCCTGAGGCCGTCCTCCTCCCCATGGGTCAGGCGGTCGATCTTGTTGAATACCAAGAGCTGTGGCCGACGGGTGAGATCCAGCTCCTCCAGGACTTCATGGACCACATCCCGATGTTCCTCCCAGTCCGGGTCGGAGGCATCGATTATGTGGAGGAGGAGATCAGCCTCACGGGCCTCCTCCAACGTCGAGCGGAAAGATGCGATGAGATGGTGGGGCAGCTTTCGAATGAACCCTACCGTATCGGTGACCAGAGCCTGGTGACCGGAGCCCAGGTCCACCATCCGGGTGGCCGAGTCCAGGGTTGCGAAAAGGCGGTCCTCCACGAAGAGATCGGCGCCGGAGAGAGCCCGCAGGAGAGAGGATTTCCCAGCGTTCGTATACCCCACCAGGGCGGCTCGGAACTCCCCTTCCCTGGCCTTACGCTGCACTGCCCGGGCCTTCGCCACGTCCCGGAGTTTCGTCTTCAGGTCCGAGATCCGGGTGCCAATGAGCCGACGGTCCGTCTCCAGCTGAGTTTCTCCTGGACCTCTCAACCCGATCCCGCCTCGAATCCGGGAAAGGTGGGTCCACATCCGGCGGAGGCGTGGAAGGAGATACTCCAGCTGAGCCAACTCCACCTGGAGCTTCGCCTCACGGCTTTGGGCCCTTGTGGCGAAGATGTCGAGGATCAATTCCGTCCGATCCAGGACCCGGACTTCCAGAAGATCCTCCAGGTTTTTCCCCTGGGCGGGAGAGAGATCCTCGTCAAAGATGACCAGATTGGCCCCGGACTCCCCAAGGAGAATCTTCAGCTCCTGGGCTTTGCCCGTGCCGATGTGGAACCGGGGGTTGGGCCTGTCGATTCGCTGGCGGAGAATCGAACTCACTTCCCCACCGGCAGTCTGAGTAAGCCTGACCAGCTCCTCCAGATGCTCCTCCAACCTCCGCTGGCTCACCTCCTTGGTCGGCGCTCCGACCAGGATGGCGCGGTCGATGGGGGTGCGGTTCTCAATCAGTTGCGTGGGAATAGGGGGTCTCCCGTTGTTGAGTTGTCAAGTCGTTTCCGGGTTCTTTGCCGCCTCAGCTCGTCTCTTTGCCCACCACTCCAGGCGTTTCCGAATCGTGGCCTCATGGCCATACGGAGTGGGCCGATAAAAGGATTCGCCCTCGAGCTCTTCCGGGAGATAACTCTGTGGGGCCACCCCATGGGCTTCGTCGGGATCGTACCGATAGCCCGCACCGTAGCCCAGATCCTTCATCAGCTCCGTGGGAGCATTTCGAATATGGAGAGGCACGGCGGAGCCCCGAGTCTCCTTAGCCGCCCGTTGGGCTCGCTTCCATCCACTATAGACGCGGTTGGACTTGGGGGCTGTGGCCAGATAGACCGCGGCTTCAGCCAGGGCCAACTCCCCCTCGGGAGAGCCCAAGAAGTGGAAAGCGTCTTTGGCCGACACTACCACCTGGAGAGCAGAGGGGTCCGAGAGCCCGACATCTTCGATAGCCATCCTGATCAGGCGACGAGCCAGGTATAGGGGATCCTCTCCCCCCTCCAGCATGCGGGCCAACCAATAAAGGGCTCCGTCCGGGTCGCTACCTCGAACGGCCTTGTGAAGGGCGGAGATGAGGTTGTAGTGCTCCTCCCCGGACTTGTCGTAGAGGGCGAATCGGAGTTGGGCCGCCTCTTTCACCAGTTCCGGGGTTAGAATCCCAGCCTGGCCCGCCAGCTTCCCTGCTCCCTCCAGGATCCCGAGGGATCGTCTGGCGTCCCCGTCGGACTCACGGGCCAGGAAGGAAAGGACTTCTTCGTCCCATTGAAGCTCGGCCGACCCCAGACCCCTCTCCACGTCTTGAAGTGTCAGGCGAAGGATGGCCACCAACTCCTCC
>JAUXEE010000275.1 GCA_030618065.1 Gemmatimonadota bacterium | reverse complement strand
GGGGATCTGGCGGATATTACCGACGACCAGCTCCTCTCCTCTTTCAGAAGCTCAGAGCCATTTCGGGAGCCGATGCGGGAGCCGAATGGGGAAAATCGTCAGGGTCGGATGGGCAAGAAGCCGCGAGGGACTCGGGGCTGACCCAATTACACCACCGGAGGATACGTGTCGAATGCACACGGAAGGTGTCCCTCCTGGGATACATCTTCCGAGAGATCTGATTCTCTAGAACCCATCCTAAGCGTTTTTCTAACAAGTACTTAAGCCACAACATCTGGCCAGGCATGGCCAATGCTTAAGAAGAAGGGGTTCTGTACGTTCTTTATTGACACGGCTTCGGCTGGTTCACACTTCGGATGGGATCTGGAGATCATGAACAAGGGGCGGGTTGAGAGTAACGAGGACGATCTGAGGTCCGACGAGAGTTCCCTGGGCATCGTCGTGACCGACTGGCAGGGCAATTTGTCTGACCGAGAAGATCACCCCCGGATTGCCGCATTCATCTGGGGGGGCAAGGTTCGCCCAACTCCGACCCTACCCTACGGTCGCTGGAAAGGCGCTGCGTAAGGTTCTCGATCTGCGGCGATTGAGGCTTCATCCCCCCGGATAGCCTCTACCGCCCTGATGACGGCGATTCCCTTCGGGGGGCCGCCGTCATTTTTTTTAACAATCTGGAGTCCTCTTCATCAACATGTGTAGAAGCAGGAGGTTTCAAGATGGAGAGCCTCCATACCACGGAAGAGAGAGAGTTCAAGAAGACTACCGGGTACCGACGCTTCCGGTGAACGGATAGAACGGGGGGAGAGATCATGTTTGGGAAATGGAGATATGTCGGGGGTGCTCTTGTTGTGGCTCTGGCCATGGCGGTCATGCCTCTTCAGGCTCAACGGGGCCAGGGACTTCGTGGGCAAGGGTTCCGGGGGCCTCAGGGACCGAATATGGGTTACTCGCTGGAGCTGGCTCTCGAGCGTCAGGACGAGCTGGAGCTGACGCAAGACCAGGTGGCTCGACTCCAGGAACTGAAGGCCATCATCGATGGGGACGTGGGCGGGTTGGTGGAGGAGATGAACGAGTTGAGGGAGAGCATCAGAGCCGGGGAGATGGAATGGGACGAAGGTGGGAGGCAAATGGCAGCCCTCCGGGGAGAGTTGATCACGGCTTCAGCGCCCCTACGAGGAAGGGCCCAGGAGATCCTCACCGTAGAACAGCACAACAAACTTCAGCCCCTGGTCCGCCAGGACCGTCTCGGAGGGGGAAGAATGGGAGCCCTCCAGGGCCGGGGCATGACCTCTTTCCAAGGCCGTGGCGCTGCCTCCTTCCGGGGCCGTGGTGCGGGGATGGGCATGCCAGGGCAACTTCGCGGAAGCCGGGGCGGTGTCGGACTCCGGCAAGGTTTTTATGGGCAGGGCCGGACCCCCGCCCTCGGTTTCCGCCACTTCCCCAACCGAGGCATTCGGTCAGCCCCGTTCTCTCGAAGGGGGTGGGGGAGCGAGCCGCTGGTGGGGTCTGGCGAAGGCGGGAGCCTTCCCTAGGCTTGGTTCTTTCATACAATAGGTGCTGGAAGGACCTTACTTTCCCTTCTCCGGTACCAAATTGAAAAAGGAGAGGCACCCGCTCCGATCCAGAGGGGGTGCCCTTCCTTTGCCTGATTCTCAACAAGAAGGCTCACTTCCGTGTCAGAGTAAGTGCATTGATAGAGACCACCGACGGGGAGTTGGTACGTGCGGCCCTCGAGGGCCAGACTCGGGCCTTCGGGATCTTGGTTTCCCGCTATATGCGCCCTGCGTACCTGGTAGCTCTCTCTATCACCGGTAACTCGGAAGATGCGGAGGATGTGTCCCAGGAGGCCTTTCTCGTCGCCCTCAAAAGGTTGGGGGATTGTAGAGATGTTGAGCGGTTCGGGGGTTGGTTCCTTACCATTGTCAGGAACAGGGCCAGAAACCTCCTGCGACGAGAGCGCCTTCGGAGAGGCGAGGAGCTGACACCCGAGATCTCTCCGGGTCCCGGGGGGCCTGCCGAGGACCTGAAGCGGTTGGAGATCAGGGAGCAACTCGAGAATGGGTTGGAGGGATTGTCGGAGGTTCGTCGGGAAGTGCTGTTGCTCCATGATTTGGAGGGCTGGAAACACCGTGAGATTGCAGAGAGGTTGGGAATCCCGGATGGAACGGTCCGATCCCACCTCCACTTCGCCAGGAAACACCTCAGAGATCAGTTGGGGGCTTTCCATGGTAGCGCCCCGTCAGGGGAGGAGTCATGAACGATTTGGATAATCGAGCACGGTTGGAGCCGCTGGATCCAGGGTCCGAAGACCCTGGTTTCTGGATCCGGTTTCATGGGCGTGTCATGGCCCAGGCTCGGGATGAGTTGGCTCGCCGCCAGATGGCAGGGGAGTGGAACCTCACCGAGGTGGTATTCCAATGGCGGAAGACCTTGGTACCCATGACTCTCCTGGCTGCCACGCTAGCGGGGATCTTCGTGCTGGGTCATGAAGAGCCGGAGCCCTTTCTGTCTCCCATCGCCTTGGAGGAGGCCCTGATGGAGGACCTGGTCGGAGACCCGATCCCCACGGTTCTGGGGCGAGAGGCTCAACTGGACGAGGTCGCGTTCCTGACCGGGGCTGGAGGCTTTTGATCATGACGCTCGAGCGAAGCACCAGGGCACGTATAACTACCGCCTTGGTCCTCTTTCTGGTTCTGGCCGCCGGGATGGTGTTGGGAGTCGCCTTGGACCGTCGGCTGGAGGCAAGAGACGTGACCGGGGAAGAGTTCAGGAGACCGAGTGGGCGGCCCGACATGGAAGGGCGAAGCCGGGGCTTCGATCCCCGGTCCCGGGATTCTTCACAGTCGCATACCCCATTTCAGCCGGGGGATTCCTCTCAACGCCGGCGGTCCTTGATCGTGGAACAGGTGGGTCTTACCGAAGCCCAAAAGGAACAGGTGGACTCCATCGTAGGATATTACAGGGCTCGGATGAGAACTCTCCACGATGAGTTCGATGAAGCCTATATGACGCGATTTCGGGAAATCACACAGACGACCCGAAAAGAGATAGAAGCTATTCTGACGGTGGAACAGCAGGCGGCCTATGACTCACTGGTGGCTGACTGGGATCGCCGCCGGGAAGTGCGGCGGCAGGATTCGATTTCAGATACGGGAGGGCGACGCGATGAAGGATGACGGTGGATCCCCCGGGGGAGTCATCATGGGGAGGGTGTTGTGAGCGATCTCATCATCAAGACCGAAGGCCTGAGAAAGGATTATGTCCTGGGGGCCGAGACCGTGAGGGCTGTCCGGGGAGTCGACATAGAAATCCGCAAGGGAGACTTTGTGGCCGTCATGGGTCCTTCCGGGAGCGGCAAGTCCACCTTCATGAACCTTCTCGGGTGCCTCGACACCCCTACGGCGGGGGAGTACTGGCTCAGCGGAATCCGGGTCCAGGATCTTTCCGATGACGAGTTGGCCCGGATTCGGAATCGGGAGATCGGCTTCGTCTTCCAGACCTTCAATCTCCTGCCCAGAGCTACCTCCCTCCACAAAGTTGAGCTCCCTTTGATCTACGCTGGTGTGCGCGGTAAAGAGCGGAAGGAATTGGCACGGGAAAAACTGGAATTGGAGGGGCTCGGAGACCGCATGAACCACAAGCCGCCGGAGTTGTCCGGGGGCCAGCGACAGAGAGTCGCCATCGCCCGGGCGCTGGTCAACAACCCGTCCCTCCTTCTTGCCGACGAGCCCACGGGAAACCTGGACTCGGTTACCGGGGAGGAGATCATGGGAGTTCTGGCGGGTCTCAACGAAGAGGGCCAGACCATTGTCCTCGTT
>JAUXEE010000103.1 GCA_030618065.1 Gemmatimonadota bacterium | reverse complement strand
GGCTGTCTTGGAAAGGCGACAACCGGACCTCACCGTCTTGATGGAGAGGGTGAACAAAACCCACAACTTTTCGGCGATCCTTCGAAACTGCGACGCGGTGGGTGTCCTACGGGCCCATGCCGTCCTTCCCGAGAAGTCCATCGACCTCCACCATCACACCGCCGCCGGCACCTCCAAGTGGGTCCAGGTTCGGGTCCACACTACAGTCCAATCTGCCGTGGACCGCCTTCACCAGGAGGGGTTTTCGATCCTGGCCGCTCATCCCTCAGGCCAGGCCAAAGATTACAGGGAGATGGATCTGACCAGGCCGGTCGCCCTGATGGTGGGAGCGGAGCTGGATGGTCTCTCGGAGGAGGGGTTGGCCTTGGCGGACGAGATGGTGGTGATCCCCATGGCCGGGATGGTCCGATCATTGAACGTGTCGGTGGCGACCGCCCTTCTCCTCTTCGAGGCTTTCCGCCAACGGCAAGCCAAAGGCCTTTATGAGGAATCCCGGTTGCCAAAGGAGGAGTTCGACCAACTCATCTTCGAGTGGGCCTACCCCGAGATCGCGGAGGTTCTCCGGAAAAGGAGCGAACCCTACCCGCGCCTTTCCCCGGACGGGGACATCCTACCGTAGAGGGCGAAGGAACTCCACAGGAGGGGGCCTATGGGGCTCCCCGTAGCGAGCCTCCAGAAGCGAAGCGAATGGCCAGCTCGCGAGGGGAGCCCCATAGGCCCCCTACCCCACCCTCCCAAGCTGAAACCGGAGAGAATCCTCCAGGTTCGGAAAGAGGAACTCGTACCCCGTGTCCTCGGCCTTCTTAGGCGTCACCCTGGCTCCCTTCAAGAGGAGCTCTGTTCCCACCTCTCCCAGCATGCCCTTTACAGCGAAGGATGGGAGGGGCACCAGGGTGGGGCGCCCCAGAATACGGCCAAGAGTGTCGGTAAAGGTGGCGTTCGGTACTGGGTTCGGTGCCGTCGCGTTGAGGGGTCCGGATACCCCGGGGCGGGTCAGAGCGTGGTGGATGAGACCCACCTCGTCGTCCAGGTCGATCCAGCTCATGTACTGGCGGCCCGAGCCGATCCTCCCGCCCAACCCTGCCTTGAATGGGGGAAGCATCTTCCCAAGGCCCGGGCCAAGGGGGCTGATGACGAATCCCGTCCGGAGATTCACGACCCGAATCCCAGCTTTCTGGGCCAACCCGGTGGCCCCCTCCCATTCCCGGCAGACCATGGCCAGGAACCCCGTTCCGGGCCCACTCTCCTCGGTCATCACATCGTTACCACGGTCCCCGTAGTACCCCACGGCCGAAGCTGACACGAAGAGCGGGGGAGGATGAGCCATTCCCGCCAGAGTCCGGGCGATGAGGGCCGTCCCCTCTCTTCGGCTCTGAAGGATCTTCTCCTTTTTCTCTGCGGTCCAACGGAAAGCCGCCAGGGACTCCCCAGCCAGGTGGACCACCGCGTCCACTCCCTCGAAAACCGCCGGGTCCAGAAAGCCCCCAAGAGGATCCCAGATGGGCTCCTTCCCTCTGGACTCCCCCCTGCCCCGAGTGAGCGGAAGGACGGTATGCCCTCCCGAGGTTAGGAAGTCGGTCAGGGCTGATCCGATCAACCCCGACCCGCCGGTAAGGGCCACGGTCAGGCGGGGTCCCCCATACCTGCTGTGGAGAGTCAGGTCGTTTCGAAGGCGGGCGTGGCGAAAAGAAAAGAGCCGGTCCATCTCCCTCTCGATGAATCCCTCGGCAAAGAGGCGCCCGGCAGATCCCAAAGGAGCAGCCCACTCTATCTCGTCCTCCAGGAAACAGCCTCCCTCATCTGCAGGAATGAAGCGGTGGGAGTGGACCCACTTTTCGAAGGGTCCCGACACTTGTTCATCCCGGAAGAGCCGATCCTCCTCAAAGGCCGCGTGTCGGATTTCCCATTTCACTTCGGTGGGCCCCTGCTTGATGGCGAGGAGGACTTTGCCTCCATCATGAATTCCGCCTTCCATCTCCAAGACCCGGACCCGGACCCAGGGGGGCAGAAGCCGCTCGAAGGCGCCTGGGCGCATATGCCAGGCGAAAATCTCCTCAGGAGAGAAGGGAAGATGGGACCGGTGACGGAAATATGGCATGGTTACCTCAACCTTACCCGAATCCCTTTCGGGTCATGACTCCCCACCCACCCTTCCCCCTCAGCCCAGAGATCGTGCCCCTCACCCGCCAGTAGGTGTTCAGCTGTCGATATCCCAGGTTCTCCAAGGCCGCAATGAGGAAGAGGAGAATCAGGTCCTTCTTTGTTGGGTAGCGCCGGAAGGCCAACTCCTCCAGGCACACTGCGGAAATCGAGAGAACGATCCCCAGGGCGAGGGCTACCGACAAGAAGGCGATCACATAAGGAAGGGAGGCCTTCCCTGCCAGGAGAGTCAATAGGAAGGAGAGGTATCCCAGCCCCTCCACCATGGGCCCGATCATCTCCAGGAAGAAGAAATATGGATAGGCCAGTAGACCCAGTCGTCCATACCTGGGGTTCAGGAGCATGACCCGGTGCTTCAACAGGGACTCCATTAGCCCTCTTTGCCAACGGTCACGTTGCCGGCCCAGGACTTTTATTGTCTCCGGACACTCTGTCCAGGCCACCGGGTCGGGAACGAAACCGATCTTGTACGGGGTTCGGGTTTCCCTGCAATGCCGATGAAGCCTCACCACCAGCTCCATGTCCTCACCCACGGTGTCGGTGGAATACCCACCGACCTTCACCACCAGCGACCGGTCGAAAACCCCGAAGGCACCGGACACGATCAGGGTGGAGTCCAGTGCATCCCAACCCATTCGCCCGGAAAGGAAGGCCCTGAGGTAGTCCAGGACCTGAAACCGCGCCAGGAAGTTCCTGGGCAGCCCGACCTCTTCCACGATGCCCTTGCGGATCCTGCACCCGTTGGCGACCCGAATGATCCCCCCGGCAGCGACCGTGCTCGAATCCTCCAGGAAGGGTCGAACGATCCTGAGGAGGGAGTCCCGTTCAAGGATGGTGTCGGCGTCCATGGCACAGAAGAGGGCCGAGCGGCAGAGGTTGATCCCGGCGTTCAGAGCGTCGGCCTTACCCCCGTTCTCCTTATCGATCATCCAGAGGTTCGGGTACCGCCGGCTTCGATAGACTCCTCGCACCGTGGCGGTGGGAATGTCTCCCATGGGGACTCTGTCCACCGGCTCCAGATTGAACGCCTCGGTCATCACCTCCAAGGTCTTGTCGGTTGATCCGTCGTTACAGACCAGGACCTCATAATCCGGGTAGTTGAGGGAGAGAAGGGACCGGACCGCCTCCTCCATGGTGGCTTCTTCGTTGAAAGCGGGACTTATGAGTGTGATGGGAGGGGCTCCACCGGTTCTCATGAACCTCTCCAGGTCCAGAGTCTTGAGGCGGAGAGCGTACCGCCGAAGGGCCCCGAAGGCGAAGGCGCTCGTGCCCAGGTAGAAGCCGTTCAAGACCAGGAAATAGAGGATCACCAGCCCATTGAAGAAGAATACGAACCCCCAGAAAAGCTCCGTCATTTCCCGGCCTCCTCAGCCAAGACCTGGCGGAAAAATGGGTTGGCCGGGTCTTCCTGGGTGAGAGCGGCGTGGGTAGCCTTCCCTCCCAGGCGATAGACGCCCCGCGCCGCGGCCATCTTCACCCAGGTGGAAGGATCACTGAGCCTCTCCACCAGGAAGGGAAGGTCATCCTCGTTCCCTAGTTCAGCGAGGGTTCGGGTGGCGGCAGACCGTACGAAAAATTCCTCGGAATCCAGATGGGCCCGAGCTGCAGGGGCATGTTTGGGAGTCCCGACCTGGGAAAGGAGCCGGAGAAGGGCAGCCAGGAATTCCGGGTCCGTCTCTTTTAAGGTGAGCCTCGCAGCCGGATCGGCGGAGGCCAGGTCCCGCAGAACAGAGAGAGCGTGGGCCGCCACCGCCCGGGTCCGAACCGGCATTTCGGGGTCCTCCAGCGTCTCCCTGATGGCTGGACTGGCATCGGGACCCATGGCGGCCACCATGTCTACGAGATACCAGATCCGAAACTTGTCGAATCGGGCCAGGCTCAGGCAGAGATCGGAAGCCACTTCGGCCCCGACCTCATGAGCCAGAAGTCGGGCGGCGATGGCGGCCACGAAGGGTGACGGATCGTTGATGGCGTCCCTGATCTCATCGGCGAATCCGGGCAAGCCCAGGGTTCCCAGAGTTTGGACGCCTCTTGCCCGAGTTCCGATGCGCCGGTGCTTCAGGAGAGGGAGAATCTCAGGAAGATATGGTTCCGCGGCCTTTCGCAGAGTGTCTCGTTCGGTGCCCCCCAACCTCTGGGCGTAGCGAAGGAGGAACTCGAGAAAATGAAGGTGGTCCTTCTCCCCCACTTTCCTCCACAAGGCGTTCAAGCGGCTCGGATCGGTGAGGGCCTCGAGAAGGGTGGGCTCCCAGCTTTCCTTCAACCCGGCCCAAATCCGAGCCTCCTTTTCGGTTCTCAGCCTGAGGAGGAAGGTGAAGGCGGCGAAGAAGAGGGCCAAGCCCAGGAGGACCAGGATCATGAGGCCCAGGATCCAGAGAAACTGGTCCGAGAGAATGACGTTCATGCTCCCCAGGAAGCGTTCCATCGGGCGGATACGCTCCTAACGGCTCAAGAGCCTGCGAACTCGGGCGAGGACCTCCACCGGGGAAAACGGTTTTACCATGTAGTCGTCAGCTCCCAGATCAAATCCCCTCACGATGTCTTCCTCTCGGCCCATGGAGGTAAGCATCATGATGGGAAGTTCATAATAGGCCGGGACCTTCCGAAGCCTCTCCAACAACTCGAACCCATCCATCCCCGGCATCTTCACATCCAGGATCGCCAACTCGATCCTGTTGGAGAGAGCTCCCTCCAGGGCTTGGGTTCCATCGGGGTAGTGAAGGACCTTGAACCCTTCTTTCTCCAACCGGTGCAAGAGAATCCCAGCGGAGATAGGGTCGTCCTCGGCCACCAGGATGGTAATGGCTTCCTCAGGGCCCGCACTCTCCGCGAGAGTGTTCCCGCCGGCCTCCACGGCTTCCTCCAACAGGGCGTAGGCCTTCTCCACAGCGTCGTTGAAGGTCGACCCGGACAAGATCTCCACGACCCCTCCGGAGGCCGTGATCCGAAAGGTCTCCCCTTTTTGATCTTCCTGATCCAGGCTGCGCGCCCCGGCCACGATCTTCTCGAGGAGGCCCACGGCGGATCTCCGGTCCAGGCCGGGACAGAGAATGAGGAAGTCGGATTCCTCCCACCTGGCGGAAACGCATCCCCTGGGGACCGAATCCCGGAGGAGGGCTCCTACGGAAGCGATGACGCTATCGACTATCTCATGGTCAAACCGTTCTTCCAGGGCATGGAATCGGTCCAACCCGATGATTCCAAGGGAGCTCGGATCAGGGAAAGTCCACCGACCCCAGAGATCGCGTATGGCGGTCCGGTTGAGGAGGAGGGTCAGGGAATCGGTTTGGGCACTGAACCTCCCTGTAGTTCTCCTATGGAGACTGGAGCTGGCAGCGGCCGCGATCGCCGTGGGGTTGACGGGCTTCTCGAAGAAGGCGTCGGCTCCCAGGGCGAGGCACTCGGCTTTCACCTCCGGGCTTCCCTTCCCACTCACGACGAAAATGGCCAGATCCTTGTATCGGTCCAGAATCCTGATTTGGGAAAGTAGGGTGCGTCCATCGATATCGGGGAGCACGAGGTCCAGAACCAGGAGGGCCACCTCTTCCGAGCTCAAAATCTCTTCGGCCTCGGCTCCCGTCGGGACGATGTGAACCGTCCGGTCGGTGGAAGTCAGGGCCAGCTCCAGGAGAGCCGCGTCGTCGGGATTCTCTTCCACTGCCACCACCACGAACCGCTCCGAGTCCGACGGATCCAGCCCGGAGACGACCTTCTCCAGAAGCAGTTGCAGAACCTCTCCCGTCTCGATGAGCTTCGGATCCTTTGCCCGCACCACCCCGAAAGCGGCCTTCTCAATCTCCTCCAACCCCTCCCCGATGGACCAATTGAGGAAGATTCTCCCCATGCGTCTGATGGTCCCGATCCCTTCCTCATCCCCTTCTCTGAGCCGTCGGAGCCCGCTCCCCAAGACCTCCAATCGAGGCCGGAGCAACTCCGGAGCCCTGAGCCTTCGGTCAGGACTCACCAGGTGCCCCCTGACCCGAGCCCCTTTGAGGGGGAGGTGATGGAGGAAGCCTTATATCCAGGGGGAAGAAGCTGGCCAAAACCGCCATCAGGTCGGCCTCGAAGTCGCTCCCTTTTGCCAGGATCTCCGCAGCTTGAGCCTTAAGCCTCTTCCGCTCAGCAGACGAGAGCTCCTTCCCGGTGCAGATAATTACGGGAATCTCGACACGGGCCGGGTCCTTGCGCAGCCGCTGCAAGAAGGCGGTGCCGTCCATGACCGGCATCACCAGATCCAACAGGATGATGTCGGGGGTGAATCCATCCAGGGCAGTCTCGGCTTCTTCCCCGTTCCCGGCTACCGTCACCTGGAGCCCGGCTCCTTCCAGCTGGCTCTTGAACAGCTCTTGGGTACCTGGATCATCCTCCACCACAAGGACTCTCCGTCCCCGAGGCTCCAGGAGGTTCCGTCGAAGGACCCTCAGCAACTCATCGTGGTCGACGGGTTTGGTGAGAAGGTCCACCGCTCCGAAAAGACTGCCCCGATCCTGCTCTCCTGCCACCACCGAGACGACGACCACGGGGATGTCCTGGAGGTCTGGCGCTTCCTTGAATTCCCTCAAGGCCTCCCATCCCGTCATTTCAGGCATGATGAGATCCAGGGTGATCAGGTCGGGTCTCTGGTCCCTCGCCGATTGAAGCCCGGTCTCGGCCGAGGCCGCGGTGACCACATCGAACCGCAGCTCCTCCAACTGATTCGTCAGCAGACGCCGGGTGTCCGGATCGTCATCGATGACCAGGATCCGAGCCCGCCTGTCCCGCCGCGTACCGGTCTCCGAGGAGGCGGATGCGGGGCGGGATGACTCTATGGGCTTCATGGCTTCCTCCATCAACTCCTCTTCGGCCCGCTTCTCGGGAGACATGGCTT
>JAUXEE010000202.1 GCA_030618065.1 Gemmatimonadota bacterium | reverse complement strand
GACATGATGGGCGGAGTCACCCAGATAGCCAGCTTCGACGCTTCCACTCAGGTGGACCGTCGGGAGTTCGAAGTGGGCGTGGCCAACTTGGCCCAGACCATTATTGTGGGCGGCGACGTGGACATCTCCATCACCATGGAAGCGAACCACAAGTAAGAGGTCGGAAGGGGCGTTTCGCCTCACGGTCGACGGCTGCTGCCACGGCGCTGCGCGCCATGCCTGGCGCACGGAGAGGAGGCCCACCTGCCCGGTATTGGCAGGTGGGCCTCCTTTTCGAAGGGGCCGCAGCCACCGCACCGATCAGCCGAGCCCCAAGGCGCCCAACCCTTGCTCGTAGGTGATGTCCACGGGAATGCCGGCTTCGGCCAACCGATCCAGGTCGGCCTGGAGCTGAGGACGAATGCTCCCGTACTCCTCCATGAACGCCACCACTCCGTCGTAGTCCCCCTTCCCCTGGTAGGTGAGGATCTGTTCCGAGAGAACGTTCATGGCTTCCAGCGTTTTCTCGAAATCCACCCGATACGTTCCAGTGGCCTCGTCCCTGACGAAAGCCCCCATCTCCTGGAAGAAGTTGAACCGGGCCACGTTGGCGCGCCCATGAGCGCTGGACGAGCCGAACCGGATGGAGCGGAACATGGACGAGACGAAGGTCGTCAGGTTCTCTCGGAGATCATGGTCCGAATCCAGCTCACCCATGTCCTGCAGAGCCACGATCATGTACAGGCCCAGGACATCCGCCTTCCCCTCCTCCAGCCCGGTGGCCTGATCCCGGAGAGCCTGGCGGACGGGACCCTGCCCGTTGATGGTGTTCTTGATACCCAAGCCGTGAGCCACTTCATGGAACATGGTGTTCTCGAAGAAAGCGTCGAAGGACACCAACCCTCGTTGCTCTTCCGCCATCAGGACCTCGACGATGGGAACCAAGATCCGATCGAACTTGGCCCGCATGGCGTTCTTGAGCTGGAGGCGCCTGGCGCCCAACTGGAGCTGGACCTCCGGGTCGTTGGGGAGGTTGATGGCGATGGTCTTCGACCCGGCGTTGGCATCCCCCCCCACATACACAACGTCGTACGCGTTCAGGTCGGCGTCGGCGCCAGGAGTTTCGGCCTTGTACTCTGGCGGAACCGGGAGTCCTCGCTGCAACTCGGGCAGAAATGACGCGTACCGGGCCAACCGTTGGCTCCACTCCCTATCCTTCACCAGGACGAAGGCCTCGTGGCTGGCCTTATAGCCGAAGAGCTGATCTTCGTACGTCTCGATGGGCCCGATGACCACATCGATCCCGTTGTCCTTCATCTCCATCCAGGCGAAGTCGCTGGCCTGGTACTCATCGGTCAGTAAGGCGTCCGCCCTGAGTTCCAGGTACCTTTTCAGCCCCGGGTCCTCCGCGAGATCGGCGGCGGCGAGAAGAAAATTGGCGGCCCGGCTCACCGGCTCGGCAAAAGCCTCCGAATAGGGAATCGCGACCAAATCCCCGGCGTCATCCCGCCGGACCAGGGTATAGAGGCTTCTCAGGGCCTCGCCCCCATCCGAGGCCACGGAAACCGCCGCCTCGAACTCCTCCGCCGTCATGTCTTGGGGATAAAACCGGGCCCCGGCAGGCTTTGGTCCCGCACCGGGGACGAAGGAAGCGTTCCCGTCGATGCGGTCCCAGGGCCCGAAGTTGATCACCCCGTAAGCCACCATGGCCGGGTCGTCCAGGGAGGCCAGGAAGTCGTCACGATCGCCATAGGACTCCTGCCAGAAGATCTCCGTCATGGCGTCGGAAGCTTTGAGCAGAAGGGGAATCATCTCCCTCTCAGCTTCGGTGAGCCGGCTCATGTCCGTGGTGAGGCGGACCGTGTCGTATTGGGCCAGTTTCCTCTGTATCTCCGAGGGAGATCCCTCCTTGCTCATTTCCGCCTCCTCCTCCGGACCACAGCCGACGACGGTCAGGCCCGCCAGGACCAGGGCCATCATTCTTTTCCACATGGTGTTCTCCTTTTTTCTACCGACCCTCCGGTTCTCTCCAACCTCCGCTGGAATCTCGCTGGCCGCAATCCTGAGTCGCGACCCTGAGCCGCAATCCTGCCTCCCGACCCTGAGCCCCAATCCTGCCTCCACCCTGACCCAACCTCCCAATCAGCCCAGGAGGAACATCTTCGCCCATAGGAGCCCGAAGCCGATCAAAGCGCCTAGAGCGGCTTGCCATTCCTTGTTCCGCCGGTAGAGCCAGAACCGGAATCCAGGGGACGGGTTGGAGGGAATGAAGGGCCGAAAACGGGGGACAATGGCCGGAACCTCTTTTCGATAGGATTCATAGCCCGCACCGAATCGGCGCATCAACTCCGCCTCCTCGGCCTGGATGGTCCGGTGATAGAGCCAGACAAAGAGGCTCGAGAAGAGGATCGGGAACCACCATCGCCCGCCGGCCAGCGCAAGGCCGAGACCCAGGAGGAAGCTCCCCAGGAATAGAGGATGGCGCAGGCGGTTATAAGGCCCTCCCGTGGCCAGCTCCCGATCCTTCTGGATCGATCCCGCCGCCCGAGCCCTCAGCAGGAGACCTGAAAGAGAAAACAGCACCCCGAGCAGGATCATCCGGGGGGAGGGTCTAGAGAGGTAGAGGAAGGGAAGGGCCAGCAACCAGGCCAACCTCAGCCGCTGGGTTCGAAAGGTGGGTCCCATCGAGTCACTGGGAATGAGGAGCTTCCGAGGAAAGGTATGCTTCCACGGCCCAGACCAGTAGCGGAATCATGATCTCATGGTGTCCCGTGATCCTATAGCCCTCGCCCCCACTCGCCCGAGTAGGCCGCTGGACCACGTTCATCCAGGGACGGTAGTGCCGGATCATGTCGAAGTCCGCGGCCATGAACTCCCGGGGGCTCCCCTGGTGAAGGTTCCGAGCCATGTTCAGAGCCTTGAGGAAAACCTCCGGCATGATGACCGCCGACCCCAGATTCAAAAGGGCACCGCCTTCATGGATGTTCGGGAGCCACTGGGCCAGACGGCGGAAGTCCCGCATGGAGCAGGCGCCGATGGCGGCCCCGTCGGCGGCCGGGTGCTGATGGATGATTTCGCAACCTATGGCGGCATGAATCCCGACCGGGATCCCCCTGCGGTAGCCCTGCAGAAGAAGAGACCGCTCGGGGGCCACAAGGTCCTCCCGCTGGGAGAGGGCCCACCCGAGAGCTTCCCCGAACCCCATTCCCTTCTCAGCCCCCTTCCGAAGGGCCTCGTTCATTTCCCGGCCCGTTTCCTCGGCCATCCCGAACGTGCCATCCTCCAGACCGGACTCCACGTCCTCCGACGTCGCGCCCCACCGGGCGATCTCATAATCGTGGATCGCGACCGAACCGTTCCCGGCAAAAAAGGTGGCGGCCCTCCGATCCATCATCCTGACAAAGAGGGGGGCCAACCCTGTCTTGATAGTATGCCCGCCCAACATCCAGAGAACTCCCCTGCCGGCCCGGGCCGCATGGGCCACGCCCCGGGCCACCGCCCGGAAGGACTCGGCCTCCAGTATCTCTGGAGGGGAATCCAAGAAACCCGAGAAGGATCCCCCGGCCTGGGGTAGGCCGGCGAAGGCGTGGGCTGAAACTTTGTTGATGCGGCCCTCCACCGGGACGGTCCTGATCTTCGAGAGGTCGACCTCGGGGGGAGGCCGTGGACCCTTCGGAACATCAGGAGGGGAGCTCATGGCCGTTTCGAGGGAGGCCGAAGAGGATGCCCTTCGGTGATGGACTTGAGATGCAGCGTCAACGACCCCACCAGGGGCACCTTCGACTTCAAGGAAACCAAGAGCCTCCGCTCGTCATTCGTGAAGTACAGCTCGGCCTCACCACCCTGGCTGAAGAGGCCTTTGGTCTGGATGATGGGCCGGACCACGATGGTCTCGAACCGACCTGCGGGTACGTCGATGGTCTCGATGCGGAGGACTCGGATCACCACCGGGTTCCCACCCTCCTTGAAGTACCGGTCGAAGCTGTACTCTTCTCCTACTTCGAGAGGAAGGGAGCGGACGAAGTAGAGGAAGGAGAGGTCGTCCAGGGGCTGATCCGTGGGCATGTCCTTGCCTTCATCATTGTCCCCACGCTCGAAGCGCCTCTCCTTGGGAAAGAACTCGTAGTGGCGGTACGCCTTGTGGCCGCCCTCCCGTTGATCCCTGATAAAGCGCTGGCTCACCAGATCCTGGACGCTGAACCACGAATGGTAGTCGTATCTCACCCGGAAACCGGGCACCCCACCCCCGATCCGGAGGGACGTGTGGTAGGTAAGCTCGCCCCGAACCGAATCCAGCCCGATCACCTCCAGATGCCCCTCGCCGACGCTGAAGATGCCCAGCTTCAGTTTGTAGATCAGGTGCTCGCCCGGGCCGAAGGGAACGCTCATTGGGGGGACAATCTGTGCCGTCACCGGGCCCAAAAGCTCGGGGATTTGGCCTGGGAGAGCCTTCCCGTCGAAACCCAGGAGGCCGAATAGAAAGGCCACCAGGATCGGCAGCCGGGTCTTCACGCTACGTCCTTTTCAGGAATCCAATCCACCTTACCCCGGATGCGAGTCAGCTCCCGGAGAGTGGGGAGGGTGCGGAACCGTGACTTTCGGGTACGGATGTCATAACGAAGGCCCAGGCCGATCTCCTCCACCCGCCGCGCATGGTGGACGGCCAGATCCAGGAGCTCCACGTTTCCCGCCCAGCCGCGCATCCGAATCAGAGGAGCTTCCCCCAGATCCCGGAGGGCCTTCTTCAAAACGATGACCCGGTAGATCCGGAAGCTGGAGAAAGG
>JAUXEE010000191.1 GCA_030618065.1 Gemmatimonadota bacterium | reverse complement strand
CGGCCGGGACGGCGCCGAGGCCCGGTGCGTGGCCCTGTACGGAAAAAGGGACCGGCAGATCTACGACCGGTTCCTGGCTTTGGCTTACCCGGCGGAAGAACAACTTCGAAGGCTCCATCGGCACCTCCTAACCCACTTCCAGGTGAACGAAGAAGCGTGGCTTTCCAAAGAGAAACTGAGACGGGCCCTGGGTAGGAAGGTGGGGGAAGAGGAAGCCATGGCCTCCCTGAGAGCTTTGGCTCGGTGCAGGGCACTGGTTTTCGAAGAACCGGAAAAGGTCAGCGCCAAAGAGACCGGCGTCCCGGAGGGAACCGGAGGTTTTGCTCTCACGCTCCGGTCATCATCCCTGAGGTTGGCGGCCCTGACTGGGCTCCGGTCAATCGAAGAGGGCCAGATCGAGGCGGTCCTGAAGTATGCTCGGGGGCGAGGGTGCCGACGGCGGGCCCTTCTGGCCTATTTCGGCGAAGAGACCGGGAATGCCTCCTGCGGGAAGTGTGATCGATGTCGGGCGACGCGCGGGAAGGGGTTTTTCCTGGGGAGTTGGCATCCTGCGGGTTGGCGTCCTTCGGGCCTTTTGGGGGAGGGTGCCTCCGACTAGCTTCCCTGGCAGTGAGCCGACCCTTTGGTGGGACCTCTTCCTCCTCACGCATGGCCAGCCGGACGAATCATGGATCGCTACCTGACTGAAGAACACAAGGAGTTTCAGGAAGAGATCCGGCACTTTGCCGAGACGAGGATCAGGCCTGTGGCCAGGGCTTTGGACGAGCGATCCGAGTTTCCCTGGGAGAACGTCCGGGCCATGGCTGAGAAGGGGTGGATGGGCATTCCCATTCCCCAGGAATACGGGGGTATGGGGAAGGACTACCTGAGCTACACTCTGGCCGTGGAAGAGTTGGCTCGAGTGGACGCAAGCCATTCCATCACCGTATCCGCCCACACGACTCTCGGCACTTCCCCCATTCTCTACTTCGGGACGGAAGAGCAGAAGAAGAAGTGGATCCCGTTTTTGGCCCAGGGAAGGGTCCTGGGTGGGTTCGGCCTGACGGAGCCGGGGGCCGGTTCCGACGCCTCCGGTACGCGGACACGGGCGGTTCGGGTGGATGGTGGTTGGCGCATCAACGGGTCCAAGATTTTCATCACCCACGCCGGCGTGGGTGAGATTTTTGTGGTGACGGCTGTGACCGATCCTGAGGGAGGATCCAAGAACATCACGAACTTCATCGTGTGTAAGCCCACGGTGGATTTGGATCGGACTGAAGCCTTGGGGGTAGGTCATGCTCCGGAGCTCGACTTTACCCCCGGAGTTCGAGCGGGAAAGAAGGAAGATAAAATGGGCTGGCGGGCTTCCGACACACGGGAGCTCCTTCTGGAAGACGCCCTCGTTCCGGAGGAGAACCAGCTCGGAGAAGAAGGTCGGGGCTTTATTAACTTCATGAAGACCCTGGATGCGGGCCGGGTGGGGGTAGCAGCCCTCTCCCTGGGCCTGGCGGAGGGAGCGTTCGAAGAAGCGCTCAAATATACGCAGGAACGTGAGCAGTTTGGACGGAAAATCTGGGATTTTCAGGCCGTCCACTTCCGCCTGGCCGATCTCGGCACCGAGATCCAGGCGGGTAAGCACCTGACCTATCACGCAGCATGGCTGCAAGATCAGGGTCGCCCCTTTGGGAAAGAGGCCGCCATGGCGAAGCTCTTCTGCTCTGAGCTTTGCATGCGGGCCACGACCCAGGCCGTTCAGCTCCTCGGGGGTGTGGGATACACCCAGGATTACCCCGTGGAGCGGATGATGCGCGATGCCAAGGTCTGCGAGATTGGGGAAGGGACCAGTGAAATTCAGAGAATCGTGATCGGTCGGCAACTCGTGCGGGAGGCCTTCGGGAGCTAGGAGCCCGGACGGGATGTGATCGCGTTTCGCGATTCGACAACAGGGTTGGAGCGAGCTCCAGGCTTCAGGGGCTCTCATGGACGGTCGATATCCGTTGGGCAGGTTGAGATGCCTGGTTCCCGGCGGGCGCGGGGTCCGTGGGGGACGTTGGAACCGGGGGGCTTCGCCCGGAAAGAGCTTTAAGTCCTTGAAAAGAGAGATCTTGGTTAGTGCCTCCCCCCAGGAGTCGTGGGTGGCACTCATAGAGGACGACCATCTGGTGGAGTTGATGCATGACCGGCCAGACCAGAGTCGTCTTGTCGGGGATATTTTCCTGGGACGGGTAGAGGCGGTTCTCCCCGGGATCCAGGCGGCCTTCGTCAACATCGGGACGGAAAAAGCCGGCTTTCTTCACGCTTCGGATCTCGATTATGACGACGAGGACGAAGACAACGGAGACAACGGGGGGCGTCGGCGGAGACGGAAGGAAATCCCCATCCAGGATGTGGTCCGACAGGGCCAGGATATCCTGGTTCAGGTCACCAAAGAACCCATAGGCACCAAAGGGCCTCGCCTCACTACTCAGATCTCCATGCCGGGGCGTTTCCTGGTTTTCATGCCCGGCTCCTCCCATGTGGGAGTGAGCCGGAAGATCGAGGAACGGGGCGAGCGGTCGCGGCTACGGAAGCTGGCGAAGGAGATCGTGCCCCCAGGGAGTGGAGGGGTCATTGTCCGGACCGTGGGGGAAGAACTGAACCGGAACACCTTCGAAAAGGAGTTCAAGCGGCTCCACCAGGGGTGGAAGGATATCCAGGCGAAAGCCAAGTCGGCGGAGGCGCCGGCCCTGGTCCACGCTGAGGCCAAGCTCATCAGCGGGGTCATCCGGGACCTCTTCAGCGACAAATTCGATTCCCTTACCGTAGACAACCCGGAGATCCATGCCGAGATCACCCGGTACCTGAAACATGTGGATCCGGACCTCCTGGGCCGCCTGCACCTCTATATCGACCCACTCCCCCTCTTCGACAAGTATGGAATCGAGGAAGAGATCTACCAGGCTTTCCAGGCCAAGGTGACCCTGCCTTCCGGTGGCCACATCGTCATCGAGCCAACCGAGGCACTGGTCTCCATCGATGTGAATACGGGACGGTTCACAGGGAAGAAGAAGAAGGATCCGGAACACACGATCCTCAAAACGAACCTGGATGCCGCCCGGGAGATCGCGAAGCAACTCCGACTGAGGGACATCGGAGGCATCGTGGTCTGCGACTTCATCGACATGGAGGCTCAGAAGAACCGGGACCGGGTCGTCCATGAACTCCGGAGTCACCTGGGGCGGGACCGGGCCCGGACCAAGGCCTTCGAGGTGTCGGATCTGGGGCTCGTGGAGATGACCCGTCAGCGGGTGCGGCCCTCCCTTTTTCAGGTCCTGACAGAAACCTGTTCCCATTGTGGTGGGGCTGGAAGGGTGTACTCTCCGGCCACGGTGGTCCGAAGGGTGGAGCGAAGCCTGAATCGGATCGCCGCAGAGGGGAAAGAGAAGCGGATCGTGGTTCGTATGCATCCGGAAGTCGCCCTGCAAATTCTCGAGCAGGAGGCCGATTTCCTCCCGGAGATCCGAAAACGGACCAGGATGAAGGTGCAACTCCTGGACGACCCCCTCATGCGTCAGGATGAATACCGGGTTCTTGCCGGCCCGGCCGAAACGGACGTGACGGAGCGGTATGTCACGGGGTAATACCGACGCCCCTCCTTTTCGGCCTCTCCGGGGTTGACCGAGGACTCCGCTTTCATAAGTTTTATAGGCTATACGAGTACCTTTGAAATTTGACCTGAGGGCCCTATGTACGCGGTATTCCGGACGGGCGGGAAACAATTTCGGGCAGAGCCTGGGAAGAAGATACGGATTCCCACTATGGAGGTGGAGCCCGGTGCTTCCGTCACCTTCGACGATGTTCTTCTGGCGTCTGACGGAAAAGACGTCCAAGTCGGTGCGCCCCTGATAGACGGCGCAAAGGTCATGGCTGAGGTCGTTCGTCATGGACGGGACCGGAAGATCATCGTCTTCAAGCGGAAGCGCAGGAAGGGTTACCGCCGGAAGCAGGGCCACCGTCAGGGATTCACAGAGATTCGGGTTGACGAAATCCTCGTCTGATCCCCGCCGGCTTCATGTCGGACGGTACAATTGGGGGCAACGATGGCACATAAAAAAGGCGTAGGCTCGAGCCGAAACGGTCGGGACAGCAACGCGAAACATCTCGGCGTGAAGCGTTACGGTGGCGAGCAAATCCGAGCCGGGGGAATCATCGTCCGGCAGCGGGGCACAAAGTTCCATCCTGGTCGGAATGTCGGACGGGGTGGTGACGACACCCTCTTCGCTACGGTTGACGGGGTGGTGACCTTCGAGAGAAGGGCCAATCGTAAGCTGGTCTCGGTGTACCCCGTAGAGTAACCCGCTTTCCTTGCCTGCCAGGTCCGACCCTGCCGCACGGCAGGGCGGACCTTTTTGCATCGCTGTTGGTAGGACAGTCCAAACCAAACCAGCACGAAGCAGACCCCCGCGGGCGGATCTCCTCCCAAGCTGCATTTTAGGGAACGGGACCCCATACAGGGGAGAGCAAAAGTTCGGAGTTTGATTGAAATGAATGCAGGGGATAGTGAAGGAAATATAGAAGGGGGTCGAAGGCCAGGCCTCCTCGATAAAGTCCAGGCCCTTTGGCTTCGCCTCACTCTGCTTGGGGGGGTGGGCCTCGTTGTTCTTTTCTCCCTCTTTGGGCCCTCCAGGGCATCCGAGGAGACGGCTCTGACGCCCCTGGTGGCCGAGCTTGCCCCCTCACTCACCCTTCCGGTCTCCATGAACGACAGGGTGGACCGATGGATGGAGCGGTTCCTCACTGATCAACGACCGACTTTCGAGAAGTATCTCGCTCGGGAAGGTTTGTATTCCGAGATGATCAAGGAGGGCCTTCGAGCACGGGGTATGCCCGAGGATTTGGTCTATCTGGCTGCCATCGAGTCCGCATTTTCGCCAGGAGCCACTTCAAGGGTTTCGGCCAGCGGGATGTGGCAGTTCATGGGCCCCACGGCCCAACAATTCGGTCTCCGAATCGACGCTTACGTAGATGAGCGGCGGGACCCCATCCGGGCGACGGAAGCGGCCCTGGACTACCTCCAGTCCCT
>JAUXEE010000280.1 GCA_030618065.1 Gemmatimonadota bacterium | reverse complement strand
TTTCACCCGGCCCAGCAAGCGGGGGGGAGCCTGGATGAACTCCCTCCGAAGCCAGTCCAACGTCGACGGCTATGTGACACCCATCGTCACGACCAACTTCAACTTCCCGCCACCGACGACGAGCGGCCCCTCCCTGATCGGTCTGAACAACGCCCTGACCCTGGCCCACGAGATGGGCCACGCCCTCCACGGGCTCCTGTCGGATGTGACCTACCGATCCCTCGGCGGCACGTCCGTTCCCAGGGATTTCGTGGAGATGCCCTCCCAGATCATGGAGAACTGGATGGGTGAGCCCGAGGTCCTGAGGGGGTATGCTTTACACTACGAGACCGGCGAAGTCCTGCCCGACGAGTTCATCGACAAGCTCCAGGCATCTGCCACATTCAACCAGGGTTTCATCACGGTGGAGTTCATCGCCGCCGCTTTCCTGGACATGGCCTGGCACCTTCTGGAGGAACCGGTAGAGCACGACGCCAGGGCTTTCGAGGACGCTGAAATGATGCGGGTCGGCCTCTTGGAGGAGATCGTCCCCCGCTACCGGAGCACCTATTTCAACCACATCTTCTCCGGCGGATATTCGGCGGGATACTATAGCTATCTATGGGCGGAAGTCCTTGATAAGGATGCTTTTCAGGCGTTTGTGGAGACGGGTGACCTCTTCGATCGTGAGACGGCCCAACGCCTTCGGAAAGAGGTTCTCTCGAGAGGCGGTACCCGGCCTGGAATGGAACTTTATGTGAACTTCCGGGGGCGGGAGCCGTCGATTCAGGCCCTTCTGGAAGCGAGAGGATTGGTAGGGGGAGATTAGAAACATT
This sequence comes from Gemmatimonadota bacterium, assembly GCA_030618065.1. Lineage (GTDB taxonomy): Bacteria > Gemmatimonadota > Gemmatimonadetes > Longimicrobiales > Gaopeijiaceae > JABDNZ01. The sequence goes on along the minus strand of JAUXEE010000280.1, from coordinate 2,915 downwards.
GAAGGAACCCATTGATTCTGAGGCATAGGGTCCTACAGATTATGCGGGTACTCGGGTCACGTTGATGTGACCTGAGCATCCGCAATGTTGTCTGAAGCGGAAACAAGTGTTGTAGAAAAGGCCAGAATTACTAAATTTCCTCTTGGTTCGGATTCGAGCGGAATTGAATTCAGGTGATGACTTAGGAACCATACTTCGACCGAAAGGAACACCATGCACACCCGATCGCTTTGGGCTCTTGTCCTTGCCCTCCTGTTCCTCCTCCCAGCCTCGACGGTCGAAGGGCAGAAGGTCCAGCCCAGCGAACGTGGCCCATGGGAGATCAATCTGTTCGCGGGCGGGTTCGACGACGATTTCGAGTTCGATCCCGACGGAAGCATTTGGTACATCGATCCTGACGGCAACGTCCTGTTCGGGGCCGGGCTGAATTATCACCTCCCCTACACCCTTGGTCCCTTCGGCACTTTCGTCGGACTCGATGGGCGGTTCGTACCCTTGGACATGGCTCCGGAGGCGGGGTTCGTAACGGACCTCAATGCGTACCTGGGAAGCGGGCTGGTCGGGCTCACCCTACCACTCCATGAGCGGGTGGACATTTATGGCGTCGCGGGATTATCCCTCGTGAACTGGAGGCCCGAGAACCACGACTCTGAGACGGATTTCGGATACACCTACGGCGGTGGCATCCGAATATTCCTCATGGAGAACATCGGACTGTTTGCGGACTTCAGAGGGTGGGACATTCCCACGGCCATGGAGAACGTGACCCAGTCCGTCTCAGGCTTCACCGCCAGCGAGACCTTCTGGGGCTACTCCATCACTGGAGGCCTCTCCTACTTCTTCGGAACGAAGGACACGGACAAGGACGGGGTGAAAGACAAGTACGACGCCTGCCCCGACACGCCTCTCGGCGTAGAGGTGGACGACGTCGGTTGTCCGGTGGACTCCGACGGCGACGGCGTTCCGGATTACCTGGACGACTGCCCCAACACCCCCGCCGGTGCTCCGGTGGACGCTGTGGGCTGCCCGCTGGACTCCGACGGTGACGGCGTGCCGGATTACATGGACAACTGCCCCAACACTCCCGCCGGTGCCCCGGTGGACGCCCAGGGTTGCCCTCTGGACTCCGACGGCGACGGCGTACCTGACTACATGGACCGGTGCCCCAACACACCGGCAGGCACCGAGGTGGACAGGCAGGGTTGTCCAATTCCTGAGCCGGAGCCGGAGGTGATTTCCTACACCTTCGATGACGTGTTCTTCAATTTCGACTCGGCCGTCCTCACGGATGAGGGTGAGGCGAGGCTCGACGAGATCGGCGCGACCCTTATCACCATCATGGATGCCGACATCGAGGTTCATGGCCACACCGACGCCACGGGACCCGAGGACTACAACATGGGTCTGAGCAAGCGGAGAGCTGAAGCCGTTCGGGACTATCTCCTGGAGAACTTCTCGGGGCTGGACGAAAACCAGTTCACGGTACGGCAGTTCGGTGAGGATCAGCCTATCGACACCAACGACACCCGCGCTGGTCGGGCCAAGAATCGCCGGGTGGAGATCAAGGTCATCACGCTCTAAGGGCGAAGATCTCTAACAGCGAAGATCTTTTCGGGGAAGATTCCTTGCCTCGATTCGACGGGCCCGGGGGGGTGACCTCCCGGGCCCGGGTTCTTTCTCCCCTATGACCATTCAATGACCATTCTCCTGGAAGTCATCGCTCCGGTCTTCGGTGTCATGGCCTTGGGGGCATTGTCGGTCAAGGCCCGGGTCTTGGATAAGGGGGCCGTAAAGGGTCTCGTTCTCTTCGTCTTCAACTTCGCCATTCCCATTCTTCTCTTCCGGAGCCTGGCTCATGCCGAACTTCCTCCGGAAATCGAGTGGGCCTTCCTCCTGTCCTACTTTGGAGGGGCCGTCACCGTATTCCTCTCTGGGATGGCTTTAGGCCGATTCGTATTCAAGCGAACGCTGGAAGACCAGGCCATCTTCGGAATGTCGGCGGGGTTTTCCAACACCGTCCTCATTGGGATTCCCATCCTCTTCACGGCCTATGGACCCGAGGCCACTCTTCCCACCCTCCTCATCATCGCCTTCCACGGACCGCTGCTCATGTCCCTCACCACCGCCCTCATTCAGGTGGGGAAGGGAGGGGAAGTGACCTTGGCCGATCAGGCGAGGACCATCGGCATCGAGCTGGTCCGTAACCCCATCATCATGGGTCTGGCCCTGGGTCTTCTCGTGAATGTGAGCGGATTGGCCATTCCTGTTCCCCTGGATCGAATGGCTGAAATGGTGGGAGCCGCTGCAGTTCCCACTGCCCTCTTCGCCCTGGGAGCGTCCCTGGCCGGATATCCGATCACAGGAGATGTGCCCCCAGCCATGGTACTGACCGCCCTCAAGACCTTGGTTCACCCGGCCCTGGTGTGGATTCTGGCAGTGCCGGTTTTCGGGCTGGAGGGGATCTGGGTGCCCGTGGCCGTGACCATGGCGGCCATGCCCAGCGGGATCAACGTCTACCTCTTCGGCGCCCACTACAATGCGGCCCCAGGGGTGGCGGCCCGGACGGTGTTCCTTACGACCATCTTCTCTCTGGGAACCCTCTCGACCCTCCTCTACCTGTTCCAGTGAGGATTTGGGTTCGGGGCCGTCACGCTTGGGTTTCCCCTCCACCCACTGGCCATTCGCTGCGCTGCTGGAGGCGGGCGGAGGGGAAACCCAAGCGCACCCGTCCCTCAGTCGAGTCTCAGGGCGGTCATTGGATCGACATCAAGCGAGTAACCCCGAAGGCCAGGGCAAGGCCTACGGCCACACCCACGCTCGCCAGAACGAAACCCTGCCCGAGAACCATCTTTTGCACCTGCCCCGGTTGGGCACCCAATGCCAGACGCATCCCGAGTTCTGCACGCCTCTGGCTC
>JAUXEE010000328.1 GCA_030618065.1 Gemmatimonadota bacterium | reverse complement strand
GTGACCCCTGCCCTGCTTGCCGCTCCTGGCATCCCGACCCCACTTTTCCTACATGCCGCACCTTCTCAGGATCCTTTTGTTTTCGGGGCTATTCTTCCCTTCGTCCCAATCCCCTAGGGCTTATGATGCCCCCCGGGCCATCGGGCAAATCACTATCGACGGGAGTCTGGGCGATCCCGGATGGGCCGCCGCGGCATGGACAGAGGACTTCGTGGATATCCTGGGAGAAGAGGCCGCAGCTCCACACCTTCGGACCCGGGCCAAGATTCTTTGGGACGATGAGCACCTCTACATCGGGGCCGAGATGGAAGAGCCCCATCTTTGGGCCACCCTCCTGGACCGGGACGCCATCATCTACCGGGAGGACGACTTCGAGGTCTTCCTGGACCCCGATTGCAAGGGCCTGGATTACTTCGAGATCGAGATCAACGCTCATGGCACTGTGCTCGATCTCTTCCTGAACAAACCGTACAAGGAGGGTGGGAGGGCCGAGATCGGATGGGACCCGGCCGGCCTTAGGGCCCAGGTGTCACTGATGGGGACCCTCAACGACCCTTCGGACCTCGACGAAGGATGGTCAGTGGAGTTCGCGATTCCCTGGGCGGACCTGGTACCGCCACAGGAAGAAGGGGCACACGGTCCCGCGGGAACGCCCCGGGGCCCTCCGAACCCCGGCGACACGTGGCGCATCAACTTCTCCAGAGTGGACTGGCCCCTGGAGGTCATCGAGGGGTCTTACCAGAAAGCCGGGACCCCCTCCCCTGAGAACCGCCACCCCGAAGCCAACTGGGTGTGGTCACCCCAGGGTGCCATCGACATGCACATCCCCGGGAGGTGGGGGCTGGTGCGATTTGTTGCCGACCCGCAGAATTCCCTGTCCAACATATGCCCGTGAAGGACCGCTCCCGGGCCTGACCCCCCGGAGCGTGATCGTCCCCCTCAGGTGAGGATAACGCTATGGCACCCCGCTCTCTTCGACGGACTCCCCTCTCCCTGGGAATCCTGATCGCCTCGATTCTCTTCCTCATTTCCACACCGGCCCTGGTACAGGCTCAGGGCAACGACGAGGCGTACACGGCGAAGATTCTGGAATTCACCACGGAGCCTTTCTTCTCCACTCCCCTGGTGGATCACCTTCCGGCATCGGAGACAGTCCCAACACCCCTGGACTTCCTGGGACACATCGCCGGAGCCGCCGACATCCTCACCTATCCAGCCGACATCCATGCCTACATGCGAGCGGTAGCGAAGGCATCGGCCCGGGTGGAGGTCTTCAGCATCGGGGAAACGGAAGAGGGCCGAGAGATGATCGTGGCCGTAGTCTCCAGCGACGACAACATGGCCCGCCTTGTGGAATACAAGGCCATGATGGGCCAGCTGGCCGATCCCCGGGCCATCGATGACGCCACCGCCGAGCGGCTCTTCGGCACGGCCAAACCCTTCTACTGGACGACGGGCGCCATGCACTCGGGCGAGACGGGGTCCCCCGAAATGCTCATGGAGATCGTGTATCGGTTGGCGGTGGAGGAGAGTCCCTTCATCCAGGAGATCCGGGACAACCTCATCTTCATGACCACACCGGTCCTGGAGGTGGACGGCCGGGCCAAGCAAGTGGACGTGGCCATGGCCCCCCGCATCGATCCCGACGGCACCTACCCCTCCCGCCCACTCTGGTGGGGAAGGTACGTAGCTCACGACGACAACCGGGACGGAATCGGCCTTTCCCTGGCTCTGAGCAAGAACGTCCACAAGGTGTTCCACGAGTACAAACCCCTGGTGGTTCACGACCTCCACGAGTCGGCATCCCACCTCTACGTCTCCACGGGCCGGGGACCGTACAACGCCTGGTTCGACCCCATCGTCATCAATGAGTGGCAGAACATCTCATACCGGGAAGTTCGGGACATGACGGCTTTCGGTGTTCCCGGCGTCTATACCCACGACTTCTACGACGGGTGGGGACCCAACTACATGTTCACGGTGGCCAACGGCCACAACGCCATCGGCAGGTTCTATGAGACTCAGGGGGCTGGCAACGCATCCACCCGGGTCATCAGCACCAACGTCCAGCGGGAATGGCACCGGCCCAATACACCCCTCCGGCAAACCGTCTGGTCCATCCGGAACAATGTGAACCTCCAGCAAAGCGCCCTCCTCATCGCCCTGAACTACATGGCGGAGAACAAGGGCGACTACCTGAAGAACTTCTATGTGAAGGGGCAGCGTTCCATCGCCAAAGCCACCGCCGAGGGACCGGCGGCCTACCTGTTTCCGGCTGACGACGAGCGTCCGGCCCTCCAGGCCCGCCTCCTTCAGCTCATGCAGGATCAGGCCGTGGAGGTGCATCGGCTGACCAGGGACGCCACGATTGGAGACATCGAGTATGGGGCCGGGAGTTACGTCATCCGCATGGATCAGCCCTACTCCCGCATGGCCGATATGCTATTGGATACTCAGTACTACAACCCGGCTGATCCTTCTCCTTACGACGACGTAGGGTGGACCCTGGGACCCCTCTTCAACGTCAAGACCCACCGGATCGAGGACCCGGCCATTCTGGAGGCCCGCATGGAGATGGTGAGCGGGCGTGTGGCGGCCCCAGGTGAGGTGGAGGGAGGCCGGGGGGCCGAGGCCTTCATTATCGACTACGCCGGGGAAGCGAGCCTGGCCTCCTTCCGGTACGCCCATTCGGAACTCCGGATCCACGCTGCCGAGGAAGCATTCGAGGCCGATGGAGAGTCCTACCATGCCGGCTCGTTCATCATTCCCACCGAGGGGAATCCGGAAAATCTGAGAAATGTCCTGGAGGGCGCGGCTGGTGACTTCGGGTTCGTAGCCCACGGCGTGGATGAAGCTCCGGAGGTGGCCCAGCACCCGGTGAACG
>JAUXEE010000142.1 GCA_030618065.1 Gemmatimonadota bacterium | reverse complement strand
GGAGATCACTGTGGTTCGGACCGACATCGATTCCGACCTGCACCTGACTGCAGAAGCCACCGGGGTGCTGGATCCCTGGCCGTTCACCATGGTAGAGCCCGGGTTCTACCATACGTGCGCCATCGACAACAGCTGGGCGGCATACTGCTGGGGGCACAACGACCAGTTTCAGCTTGCGACCGAAGATACGCTGCCGGTGGAGTCTCCAAAGGCCCTCCCGTCCGCTCTCAGCTTTAGCCAGATCGGGGGGGGTGAACTCCACACCTGTGGCTTGACGACGGGGGGGCAGGCTTACTGCTGGGGCCTGGGCTACCAGACCGGACAACCCGGGGATTCGACCACCTCGGTTCCCGATCCCACCATGGTCGCCGGGGGGCCATGGGAAGCCCTCACCGCCGGGGCATATCACAACTGTGCTCGCAAGGCCGATGGTACGGGGTGGTGTTGGGGTGACGAGGAGGAGGGCCGCCTCGGGAACGGCGCCCTTGATCCGACCAATGTCCCCACAGTCGTCAGTGGCGGTTTCTCCTGGACTCAGCTGTCGGCCGGCCACTTCCATACCTGTGGCCTCACTCCGGACGGGGACGCCTACTGCTGGGGCCAGGGAGAGTTCGGGCGGCTAGGGGATGGCGGAATCGTGGACCAGGGGGCCCCTGTCCAGGTGGCAGGGGGTGTCAGTTGGACCAAAATCTCGGCAGGTCGGTTCCACACCTGTGGAATCTCCACCGCCGGTGAGGCGTTCTGTTGGGGATGGGGCGGGGTGAGCCAGCTCGGGAACGGCTCCACCGCCGACCAGACCAGCCCGGTGAAGGTCGTGGGGGGACACCAGTGGAAGGATATCGCCGCCGGCCAGGTCCACTCCTGCGGGGTGGACGTGAACAACAAGCTCTACTGTTGGGGCCAGGGTAGGTTCATCGGCTTGGGGCCCTTCGGTGCGCCCACTCCCGCGGTCGTCCTTCCGGCATACGACTGGAGCTCGGTCCGGACCCAGGGCATCCACAGCTGCGCCATTACGATGGTTGGGGAAACCTATTGCTGGGGCTCCAACTCTTCTGGCCAGCTTGGAATTGGAAGCATTGAGGATTTCTACGTACCACGGATGGTTCTCAGGGGAGTGATTCTCCCTTAATCGAAGGTACGCACAACACGAGGGGACAACGACTTCCCTTGCTCATCACCCTGGAGATTCTCGTCGGTGGCCTTACCCTGGGCCTCCCGATCTGGTTCGCCTTCCTGGACCGGGAAGCCTCTCCCCGGTTGAAGTGGATCGGGGAAGGGGACCCCACTCCTCTGTGGGGGAAGATGGTGGTGTTCGTCGGTGTGTTGCTCGTGGTTCTCCTTGCCCTCTCTGTCCCGGCGTCGGGCTTCGACCCGACCCACTGAAGTCTTCTTTCCTAAAACCCCACTCCCACCACCCAATTTCACTCTCCTGAACGAGACGCTTGACATTCTTCTTCGGAGTGCCCTAGTGTATTACAACACCGACACACTGGGACACGCCCATGTTCGAAACCATCGATCCTCGTAGCCCGACTCCACTCTGGGGGCAAATCGCCGCCCGAGTCAGGGTGGCCGTCGCAGCCGGCGAGCTACGCCCCGGGGAGATCCTCCCCTCCGTCAGAGAGCTGGCGAAGCGGCTTCGAGTCAATCCCGCCACCGTGGCCCAGGCTTACAAGGAGCTGGCCAGGGAAGGCTTTGTGGAGACCCGGCATGGAGCGGGGACCTATATCAAGGAAGTTGGCCAGGCCAGGCGGGCTCTGGAGCGGAGGCTCAGGGCCTCCGACCTGGTGCGGCGAATGTTGGAGGACGGGGCCCGTTTGGGCATAAGTGGAAGAGAGCTGGCCGACGCATTCCAGGAGGAGGTGGGGAGCAAGGTCCATGACTAACGCCATCGAGATCCGAGGTCTGAAGTGGAGGCCCGGGAAGACCTTTGGGTCATGCGGTGGCTCCGCACCTATCTCGACCCATCGCCCCGTGGCCCCGGGGTGCCGCTGCAATCCACGCTGTTCACCCTTCTAGCTCTGGGAATCTTGGCAGGCGGTGCGGTTCGCATGGGCCGTCGGTAGAGGGTCGGTTTTTCTGCCACGATGGGTGCCTCACCGCCTTGCCCCCCTTCCATACCTCCGATAGACTTCTGCTCCTTTCGGATTCAAGTGGTCCAAATGGAGGAAGGCTCGGCCCGGACCGTCCGGCCCTGCGCACCCCTGTTGGACCGCCCGCCCTTGAAGAAGATGAGGTATGGAACCGCTTATCGTCGTCATCGCCCTCGGCGGAAACGCACTCCTCCAGCGTGGGGAGCCCGTGTCCGCGGAAGCTCAACGGAAGAACATGCGCACGGCTGGGGCCTCCATCGCCGAGGTGGCCCGAGAGCATCATGTAGTCCTGACCCACGGCAACGGCCCTCAGGTTGGGCTTCTGGCTCTCCAGGAAGCGTCCTATTCGGACCTCTTCCAGAATCCGCTGGACGTTCTGGGAGCCGAGACCGAGGGGATGATCGGGTACCTCATAGAGCAGGAGCTCTCCAACCGGCTCCCGGGCCGGGAGATTCTGACCCTCCTGACCCGGGTCGAGGTAGACCCCTCGGATCCGGCCTTTCAGAATCCCACGAAACCCATCGGCCCCCTCTTCGAGCCGGAGGAAGCCCGACGCATCGCCGACAAACTCGGCTGGAGCCTGGCTCCGGACGGTGACAAGCTACGACGGGTCGTGCCATCGCCCCTCCCCAAGGAGATCATCCCGGCGAAGATCTTCCGGAGACTCCTGGTCAGGGGGGTTCTCGTCATCTGCGCCGGTGGCGGGGGCATTCCCGTGATTTGGGATGAGGAGAAGGGATGGCGAGGTGTGGAAGCTGTCATCGACAAGGACCGGACGGCTTCCCTTCTGGCCCAGGAGGTGGGGGCCCATGCTCTCATCATGCTGACGGACGTCCCGAAGGTGGAGGTGGGTTTCGGAACTCCGGAGGCCCGGCCCATCGACCGGGCAACGACGTCCGAACTCCGGGCATTGGCCCACGAGTTTCCGGTCGGGTCCATGGGACCCAAGATCGAGGCCGCCGTCGAGTTCGTGGAGGCCACCGGAGGCTTCGCGGCTATTGGCTCCCTTTCAGACGCCCCGGCCATCGTTCGGCAGGAGGCGGGCACCGTCGTAGTACCGGACTGAAGGGACCGGAGGGAGTGATCCCTCCGGTCCCTCTATTTCCGACGGCGGAACCTCGGCCGGTAATCAGGAGATCTTGAGGAGCTCCTTGTCTACCGGGAGTTCCCGAATCCGTACGCCGGTGGCGGCGAAGATGGCGTTGCAAACAGCCGGGGGCGGAGGCGGGATGGGGGGCTCACCAACCCCTCCCGGAACCTCGGTGCTCTCCACGAAGTGCACCTCCACTGATGGCATCTCCCTGATGGTCAGGAGGGGGTGATTGTGGAAATTGCTCTCCACGGCCGCCCCCTTTTCGATGTGAACCTCCGCTTTCAGAGTAGCCGTAAGGGCGAGGACGATGGCTCCCTCGACCTGGCTCCGGACCGCTTCCGGATTCACGATGATGCCGTGGTCCATGACCGCTACGACACGGTCCACCTTCACGGTCCCTTCGGGGGCCACGGTCACTTCTGCCACCATGGCTCCCCATGAGCCAAAACAGGTCCAGGCTGCGATCCCCTGGCCCTGCCGCTCGCCCATCTCCCGACCCCACTCGGCCCGCTCCGCTACCATCGACACACAGTTCAGGAGGCGTGGATCGGCATCCTCCATAAGGCGCCGTTTATACACGAGCGGATCGACTCCGGCGGCATGGGCGCACTCGTCCATGAAGGATTCCACGGCGAAGCAGGTCTGGGTGTTACCCACCGAGCGCCAAGGTCCAATGGGAATGCCCCAGTCCTCCAGATGGTTGTCGCACAGGAAGTTGGGCAAGGTGTAGGGAGGGTTGGCGGCCCCCCCCGTAGTGGTGCCTCTGGGAGGCTGCCCATAGATGCGATGGAGCCAGGCCACCGGCCATCCTTCGGCGTCCAGCCCCGCTCGCATGGTTTGGTGGGTATACGGCCGGTAGAACCCATGCGCGAAGGTGTCTTCCCGGGTCCAGACCACCTGTACTGGAGCGTCCACTTTCATGGCCACTTTCACGGCGAACTCCGTGTCGTCGGAGTTCAACCGGCGGCCGAATCCACCCCCGGCAAGCATGGAGTTGAAGACGACGTTTTCTTCCGGGACCCCGGCTATCCGGGCCGCCATCCTCTGACCCGAAGTGGCGGCCTGGGTGGGGCACCACACTTCGACCCGGTCCCCCCGGACCCACGCTGTGGCGTTCAGAGTCTCCATGGGAACGTGATCCAGAAAGTGGGTGTCGTAGGAGGCATCCACCACCTGGGCGGCCTGAGCGATGCCACCGGCGAAGTCCCCTTCCTCCCGCTGTACGTCTCCGGGCTGCCCAGCCAGCGCTCGCCCACGGGCTTTGAGGGTCTCACTGCTCTGATCGGCGAAGGGGCCCGGATCCCAGTCGACCTCCAGAGCCTCCCGGCCCTTGAAAGCGGACCAGGTGTCGCGAGCCACTACTGCGATGCCCCCCTCTACCTCGAAGACGTCAACCACACCGTGAACAGCCCGAGCGGCCGAATCGTCGAAGCTCCGGATCCCGCCCTGGTAGGCAGGCGGTCGGGAGACCGAAGCGAAGAGCATCCCGGGAAGCCTCAGGTCCATCCCGAACTCGGTCTTTCCCGTAACCTTGTCGGGAAGATCGAGCCGATCGGTGGAGTGGCCGATAAGCCAGTAATCCTCGTGGCTCTTCTTCGGGGGATCGTCCGGAACGTGAAGGGTCGCAGCTTCCTCCGCCAGCTCTCCGTAGCCCAAGGACCGCCCCGAGCTAGCATGGGTGATCTGGTGTTCTTTGGCCACGCATTCGGACCCATCTACTTCCCAGCGCAGGGCGGCGGCCTCCCTCAGGACCTCTCGGGCCTGGGCGGCAGCATTCCGGAGAGGGGCCCAGCCCAACCGAATGGTCGTGCTGCCCCCGGTGGAAATCCCCCTGACCCAGTTGGAGGGATCGGTAGGCACCGGCTCCCAGACAATTTTCGACCAATCGGCCTCCAACTCATCGCAAACCATCATCAAGAAGCCCGTGGAGCTCCCCTGGCCCATCTCGTGGTCATCGTAGACCACGTGGACGAAGCCCGCCGGATCGATCCGGATCCAGGCATTGGGCTGCATGCCCCCTTCCGCCGGCAGCTGAGCGGCACCTGCACACCCTTGAAGCCAGGGAATATGGAAGCCGATGAGCAGGCCAGCCCCGACGGCCCCGGTCGTCTTCACAAAATCCCTGCGGCTCAGATCCTTGGCTTTCATCAGATCCTCCCTTCCTCGACCCGGCGAATGGCTTTCCGGATCCGCAAGTAGGTCCCACAGCGACAGAGATTTCCGGCCATGTATTCGTCGATCTCATCGTCACTGGGATGAGGGTTCTTTTCCAGGAGGGCGGCAGCCTGCAGAAGTTGCCCCGGATGGCAATAACCGCACTGGACGGTCTGTTCGGCCAGCCAGGCTCTCTGAAGGGGATGGCCCCCATCTTTGGACATTCCCTCGATGGTCGTTATTTCCCCTTCGCCGACACTCTCTACGGATGTGGCGCAAGACCGAATGGGCTCTCCATCCAGAAGGACCGTGCAGCTTCCGCAGAAGGCGATCCCGCAAGAGTACTTGGTGCCCGTGAGGCCCAGGTGATCCCGGAGTGCCCATAGAAGAGGCATTTCCGGAGCGACGTCAACGGACATCCGCTCTCCGTTGACCCGGAGATTGAAGACGGCCATAGCGCACATCCTCCTTTGTGATTGAGGAACTCAGGAACAACATGGGGACCTGGGAGCCTGATCGGAAAGGGGGGTGCGGCCGCGCACAGGCCCCCGGTCAAGGCGTCACCCTATGGTGTCGTGTTGCTCGGCTCGGGCCCGGGCAGCATCGGATGCTCCCAGCGCCTTTCCGACGGCACCCGCCCCGGGTACGGGAAGGGTGGAGATGATGCTGTCTTTTTGCCTTCTGGT
>JAUXEE010000054.1 GCA_030618065.1 Gemmatimonadota bacterium | reverse complement strand
GAGATCAACATGGCCGACACCTCGCTCCAGGCGTTGACCCTCCACCAGAACCATCGGAGAAGGAAGACCAGACCCGTTCCGGCTCCGATCTGTAGAAGGATCTGGAAAGCCTGAAAGGCATTCTGCAACCAGAGGGAGACAATTCCGGCCATGACGATGAGGCCCACGGTCGTGACTCTCCCCACGGTCACATAATGCCGGTCCTCCTCTTTGTCGTTGATGAAGCGGCGATAGAAATCCTCCACCACATAGGACGCACCCCAATTCAGATGCGTGCTGACGGTGGACATGTAGGCCGCCGCCAGGGATGCCACCACCATGCCGAGAAGGCCGTGGGGCAAAAAGACCAACATGGCCGGATAGGCCAGGTCGTGCCGGACTATGGACGGGTCCAGATGGGGAAAGGCCACCTGGAGAGACTCCAGGCTCGGGTACACCAGAAGGGAGGCCAACCCTACCAGGATCCATGGCCAGGGACGAAGAGCGTAGTGGGCCAGGTTGAACCAAAGGGTGGCCCCCATGGCCTCCTTCTCGTTCCGGGCCGCCAGCATCCGTTGAGCCACATAGCCACCCCCGCCGGGCTCCGCCCCGGGGTACCAGGTGCTCCACCATTGGACGGCCACGGGCACGATAAAGACCGCCGCGGCAGTCCGCCAATCGGTGAAGTCCGGGAGAAACGAAAGCTTGTCCTGTAACTCAGGGCTGCTGAGGAGGCCTGTGAGTCCTCCCACTTCAGGTTGTATGAGGGCGAAATAGGCAGCCGCCACCGATCCGATCATGGCGATGACGAAGAGGAGCAGATCGGTCACCACCACCCCCCAGAGCCCCGAGGTGGCTGAGTAGAGGACGGTCACGGCCCCGGCGAGAAGAACGACCTCATACTTCCCCACACCCAGGAGCACACCCCCGATCTTGATGGCCGCCAGGGTGACGGTGGCCATGATCATCACATTGAAGAAGACGCCCAGATAGAGGGCACGGAATCCTCGGAGGAAGGCGGCAGGCTTTCCTGAGTACCGAAGCTCATAGAAGGCCATATCCGTCAGGGCCCCCGACCTCCGCCAGAGCTTGGCGTAGAAGAAGACGGTGCACATTCCGGTGATGACGAAGGCCCACCAGAGCCAATTCTGGCTCACTCCACCGGTCCGAACCATGTCCGTCACCAGGTTCGGCGTATCGGTGGAAAAAGTGGTGGCCACCATGGATGTCCCGAGAAGCCACCAGGGGAGCTTCCGTCCAGCCAGGAAAAACTCGCCAGTGTCCCGGCCGGCCCTGCGGGCGAAGTACAAGCCCACGACCAACACGATGAGCCCGTACCCGATCACTACCACCCAATCGGAAGTCGTCAACCGCATGAAAGCGCCCTTTCCGTGGCGTTAGGCCCAAAGGGGGCTCGGATACCGCCCCTCCTCCCTCATCTCCTTCAAACCTCCCACCACCCATTCCCGGTCGTCAGGATGTGTGATCCCGAGAAACCGATCCGCAGTGGGGATCCCTCTCACCCGGACCCTTCCATTCCTCAAGGCTCCATTGACGACCGTGGGAATGAGGAACTCGGGTTGGGTAGATGATGGCTCGGCGTGAGCCCTGTTAAAATCGACAAAACCGGCCTCCAGAATAGGGAAAACGGCCGGGGTGAAGATCCAGAAGTTGGTGGATATCGGTTCCGTGCCCTTCAAATCCAAGTCTTGGCCGGAGACACTTCTTCCCGAAATGCCCTCATCCCCCTTTCGGATATCCAATACTTCCCGAATCCCCTCCAGCCAACCCTGGGCATCGACCTCACAGATTCCCCTGCTCACGCCCCCATGCTCCGAGAGGGTGTCTCCAAGCGTATAGGTGACCAGCCCGAATGTGGGGACCGGGCCTACATCCGACCGTGCTCCGCCGGCGAGGGGCCCGGCTACTGGAGGAGGCTCTACCGCCCGAAGGAACTCCGCCCCCTGGAGAAACTCTGCCGCCTGAAGGAACGCCGATTGACCATAGAAATCGTCGGCGTTGAGGACGAGGAAGGGGCCCGGAAGTTGTGCCCGTGCCGTGAGAAGGGCATGGGCCGTGCCCCAGGGTTTCTCTCTCTTCCCCACGACGGTGGCCAACCCAGCCGGCCCCGCAGGGACCGCATCCATCCCCGGAAGGTCATCGATCCGTTGATGGTGGAAAACCACATCCAGCCTCTCCGGCCACCGGCCCTTGATGTGGGCCTGAAAAACCGCCTCGAGCTCCTCCCGGATGATGAGTAATACCCGAGAAAAGCCGGCCCGGTCGGCATCGAAAGACGCATAATCTATCAGGGCTTCCCCGCCTGGACCCACGGGCTCGAGCTGTTTCAGACGACCGTACCGGGTGGACATCCCGGCAGCCAGGAGAACCAAGGTTGGGATCATGGCCAATAGGGTAGTGGGTTTGGCCTGGTTCCGCATCCGTCCGGTATGGAGCCGTTTCGGAAATGGAAGATTCTCCCCTCAGATCACAGCCTCCTCCCTGCTGTGGGCCCTGCTCGTGGGCAAAGTGCTCCGGGTACCCTCCTTTCACGGACTGGAAGCGTTGGTGCGGTTGGCCTTGGCGAGCCCAGCGAATTCTCAATCACCGCACGTAGCGCAGGTAAGAAAAGCGACTTCGACCCCGGTTCACCGGGCGGGGGGCGGGGATGCCACGATTCGACGAGCCTTCATGTCGTAAACGTCACCGGGCGCCAGGACAAAATACGGCTTTTCCCACGGCTGATACGCCCGGGTGTTGTCATGCACGGCGACCATCCACTTGCCCATGACCTCAAAAATGTCACCTGAGACGATGATGGCGGTGCTCTCCGAGAGCCCGATCCCGAGAAGATGAGACTGCTCTTCGACAACGGGAATGATGTGGTCCCAGCGGTCCCTGGCGTTGATGTGTTGATCGATGGCTGATTTGCGCAGGAACTCGAATCCAAGCTGATGGTTCTCTTCCTCCGTCATGACGATCTGCGAACCCTTGGTATCGCCCCTGACCAGGTACTCGCCCTGGATCGTAGCGCCTGCCGAGCTCCCGCCGATGACGCCCCCACGCTCCAACACCTTGTGGAACTCATCGTAGGTGCGGGTTCCTGCGTAGGAATCGACGATGTTCCACTGGCGACCTCCGTTGAACCAGACCGCCGTCGCCTGCATCAACTCCCCCACGAACTCCTCCGTATCGGCGACGCTCGGGTCGTGCGTATGGAGCATGGAAACGTTCTTGACTCCCCGGTCCCGCCAGGAGTTCAGCACACGTTCCTCTTCGTAGACCCTGAGGTTTCCTTCCCGGTCGAGATTTCCTCCTGCGGTAGGTACAACGACGAACCGTCCCTCCTCTGCTCCGCCTCCGAGTTCAATGAAGCGCTCCATGATCTCGGTGCCGTTCATAGACCCACCGCCGACAATCACGAGAAAACCGTTTGGCGGCCCGTACTCCGGCACCTCTTGGGAGGAGGTGGGTGCGGACAGTCCAAGGGTGAGCAAAAGAACTGGTATCAGGAGATGGAGGGCCCGACTTCTCATCGTGGTGCTCCTATGGTATTGGGTTGGGTGAAGATAACGCTTCAGGGGAATCTCCCTGACCTACCCCCCCGACTCAGGGGGGATCGCCGCCACAATCTTCTCTATATAGGTCTTTGTGAAGAAGCCGCCCTGCCCTCCTGGGGGGTTACTGTTTCCCAGGCGCGCTACCACGAGGTCCAGGCTCGGGATTACGTGGCAATCGTTCCTCTTAAATCCTCGCGATGAGAACGTATCTTTCGGCACGTTTTCCCAATCATCCTGGATCCAGAATGTGAATCCATAATTCCTCGGAGATTCCCCGTTTGCCCGTATGAATCGGCGGGTTGCCTGCTTCATCCATTCCTCGGGTACGAGCTGTCGACCTCCCCATCGTCCCTTGTTCAACCACAGGTATCCCAATCTGGCAAAGTCCCTGGCGTTACATCGCACTGAGGCCCCAGCCAGGGAGTTGTATCCGTACGGGCTCTCGCTCTTGTCCGTGCCATAGGCGTCGCACCCCTCACTTCCACCGACCCCCCACCCCGGCTCATCCGAAAAGTTGGGCTCCGGAACGTGTTTGTACTGGTTGTCCCGGATTCCAATAGGAAGGCCGATGGGACCCAGGACCCGGTCGTAGACATAGGGGCCCAGCATTTCGCCCGATACATTCCGAATCGCCAGGGCAAATTGTTCCATGCCGAAATTGCTGTACTCAAACCCGTGTCCCGGTTCGAACAAGAGAGCGTGATGCGAAGGAATCCCCTCGAAATGCCACCAGCCGAAGCAGTATTCATACATCTGGAAAGAGCCGGAGTAACCGGAATAGTGACGGCGGGGTTTCGCGGACCTCCACGGCTCTTCCCCTCCATGCCCTGAGGTCATGGAGAGAACATGCTTGACCTGGATCTGCTTCTTCCTCTCGTCGGTGATGGGCTGATCCCATATCTGGGGAATGAGTGAATCTTCACGAGACCCTCCCACCAGAAAGGAGTCCAGCTTCACCCGGTCCTTGTATTCGTCGAGGAAGACCCCCACAGCGGTGCCGAAGACGGATTTTGTGGAGGATGCCACAGCGTTGCATGTACGTGGGGTCCAGGGCTGTGGCCCGCCCTCGGTTCCCGTCACATAGCTTTCGCCGATTATGTGTCCCTTGTATACGACGACCAAGGCACCGCCATGGCTCGTCGTGACACCCGACTCGTCATGATAGCTGAGCGCCTCTTCGAGTCGGTCGCCACGGACTCCCAGAGCAGTTGGATCGCCGACCCGCCAACCCCCGTCCTCCTCCGGCGGCGGGAAGTACCGGTCCTGTGAAGAAGCGAACTCTCCGTCAGGCTTTCCCCCATGTCTCCCGACTCCACCAGACAACTCCGTCGGTAGACGGACGAGCCCCAAGCCTGCCGCGCCGACACCGGCCGCACAGACACTCGCTGTCTTCAACAACCGTCTTCTGCTGATTAGGCTTGGTCCGTTGTCTTCCATGGCATATTCCCCAAAGGAAAGAGGTGGAGGGGAATAATAGGGACAGGTTGAATCGGCGCAAAACGTGACCGGTAGCAATGGCCTATGGCCTACCGGCCGCCTATTCTTTGGAAAAGAAGAGAGAAACCAGGTTGAGGAGGCAAAGGTGAGAATCTGTGGGAAACCCATGGTGCGATGGTGCTGCGTTGTCGTCTCGGTCCTGATGCTCCTCCCTTCCCCAGTCTCGACTCAGCAGTATGTCGGCGCATCCGGAAGGCTGAGCGTCGTCATCGTGGCAGACCCGTATTCCGACACCAGAACGGGCCCGGAACTCGTCGAAGGTCCAGGGCTTCTGTTGGCCGGAGGCATCCGGAGGCTGTTGGAGGACATGGACTGCGAGGTGGTCCGTGTCACAACGGTTCAGATGCCCTCCCAACTCGAGCGGGAATACGGGGAGTGGAATCGGGCATCGCTGACCAACAGGACTTTGGGCAAGACCATTTATGAGTCCGATAAGGGTGAGCATTTCTTCATCGGTCTCCTGTCGGGCAGCAAATCGTTGGTGGGAATGCTGGCCGGCCTCCAGCACCTGGGCCCAGATAGAGAGCCACTCCAGGACGGCAGAGGCCGGGACATTCTCGGATTGCCTCGCCTCGGCGAAAGCAAACCGCTGAAGGTTGGTTTGGTCTGGATAAGCCAGCGCGGCGACTTCAACACGCCGAACACATCCATGGAGGGCGACATGGGTGGCATGAACGTGGCTGTGGCTGCGGGGCTCTCGAATACGACGCTCCGACAACAGGCCGGCCTCGATCCACCGATCTCCACCAAGCACATCGTCATGGCGGGAGTCCAAAACACGAACCCCTATGAGGAGTCGAATATCGACAACTCGTTCATCGAGAGGGTTTCAATCGAAGAGATGAGGAAACCATCCGGTCTTGTGGATGCACAGATGGAACGCCTCAGCAATCTTACAGATGTGATCTACGTTCACGTGGACTTGAGCATTCTCTCGGCTTCCGAGATGCCCGATCTGCCGGCCTCCCCCTATGAAGGGATCTCTAGCCATGGATTGGCTGCCTTTCTGGAAAAGCTGTTCGCTTTCCCAAAGGCCACGGCGATGGGGATCGCGGGACTGCCCAATGATGCAGACGAGGTTTCTCTAAGAGCGGCATACAAGTTGATCGAAGGAGCGATAGGGGGGGTGCAAAACCGATGACTCACATCTTGAAGAAGACTTCGTTGACTCTCGTATGCCTGCTCTTGACCCTGCCGCAGGTCCTCCAAGCTCAAGAGTACCTGGAAGGCGGAAAGGTCAAGGTCGCCATCGTCAGGAACCCGTTCATGGCCTCCGAGAGCATTCTGGCAGAGGGCCTGATCGACAGCCTCACCGCCCTGGATGCGACGATCGGCCTGAATCAGACGTTTGCCCTTTCGGAGAAGGAGAGCGCCTACAGCGGATGGGCGAGAGAGGCCCTGGTTAGCCGACACCTTGCCGACCTCATTTCGGTGAACGGCAAGAACGAATATCTCACTGTCGCGCTACTGGGAAGCTGTAGCGATCTGCCGGGAGTCCTGTCCGGATTGCAGAATATGGGACCGGGGCAGGAGGAGCAGACCTATCACCTGGCAGCGAATATTCCCCATAGGGTCGGTCTGGTCTACCTCGACGCTCATGCCGACGTGAACACTCCCGAGACAACACTGAGCGGCATGTATGGAGGTATGGATGTGGCGTTGTCCGCTGGCCTCTTCAATGACAACAACCGCCTGATAACTGGCCTCGATCCTCCGTTACCTCCGAGCTACATACTCCTGGCGGACGTACGTGACACCGATCCGCGGGAGAAGGAGCTCATCGACCGGATGCAGATCGAGATCCTGTCCACGGACGACATCAGGACGCTGTCGCAGAACGTGCATGCGCAGATGGAGAGGCTGAGCAGTCTGACGGATGTCATTTACGTCCATGTCGACATGGATGTCCTCGCTCCCGAAGAGGTTCTCGGACACGGTTTGACGGCGCCGAACGGCCCGACGAGCCAGGAGCTGGCCGACTGTCTCGAGGTGATCTTCACCTACCCCAAAGCGACGGCGATCGGTATCGCGTCCACCCCCTACGGCCCGAGGGACCCCGACCATCTCTCGCGCCAGGCTGCGGTAAGGCTGATACAGGGTGCGCTCAGGGGTGTGAACAGGAGAAATTGAGGTAGCGGCCTGGCTCACATGTCCCAGTCGGTGGTGTAGATAGCCAGCCGGGCGCTGCCCAATCCCCCCGATCCGTCCGCCTCCTCTTCCGGTGTCAGGATGACGGGTTCACTAAAGGCATGAGAGCTGCCGGAAGCGACTGAATCCCCTATCTTCCGACCTTTGGAAGACCAGGAGAAACCCCGGAAAGCTCCCATGGACTCCACCCTCATGGCCCCGAGATGATCCGCTCCCACCGTGCACCAGCATGGCCCCGCCTGGGACGCCGTCTGATCCGGCTGTTCCTGGCCCTTTTTCTTTCCCCGGGCGCTTTGGCGGGCCAGAGCCAACCCACCCTCACCTGGCAGGGTGAAATCCGACCCCGCCTGTACGCCCGGGAGCCCGTGGACGGACAGTGGGATCAGTGGACCTCCATGAGGACCCGCCTCGCTTTGGACGCCCGCTTCGATCCGGGCCTCGGCCTCTTCCTCCAGATCCAGGACGTCCGCTTCTGGGGTGAAGAGGTCACCCACCGGGACCGGAGCGCCGATGCGATGGACTTCCACCAGGCCTACCTGGAGGTGGATTCCATCCCGGGAATCGGAGGCCTCGTCCGGGGGGGCCGCCAGGAGGTGGGGCTGGCTGAGAACCGGCTCATTTCGGCACCCGACTGGGGCCAGGGCGGCCAGTCTTTCGACGGGGTCCGGTGGATCAGGCCCCTGGGTGAATCTCGCCTCGACCTGGTCTATCTGACACTCAGGGAGGGCTCGTCGGTGGCCCACGACCACAACGCGGCGCTGTTGGCGGCATGGCTGGCTCTCCCCTTGGAAGGTCTCGGATCGGTGGATCTCCTCGCGATCCATGACCGGTCCGGAGAGCCCGACGGTAATGGTCAGAACACCGTGGGATCGATCTGGAAGAAGAGCTCGGGCCCCTTCTCCTTCCGGGCCCAGGGGATGTACCAGTTCGGAACGCGGGAGGGAGTCGACGTATCAGCCTATATGTTGGCAGCCCAGGGGACGCTGGCTGTCTTGGAAGGCAAAGGAACCCTCACCCTCTGGTACGATCATCTCTCCGGTGACCGGGACCCGGACGACAACGAGCTCGGCGCCTTCTCCACACTCTTCGGGGCTCGGCATCGGTATTATGGAAGAGCTGATTACTTCCTGAACATCCCCGACGCAACAGGGGGTCTGGGCCTTCGGGATGCCGCCTTGAAGCTGGCTTTCACGCCGAGTCCTCTCCTCTCATTGAACCTCGACCTCCACAGCTTCCTCACGGCGGAGGAGGGGGCCCTCTCGAGCCGACATCTGGCCGAGGAAGCCGATCTCTGGATCCGGTACCGCTTCCGGGAGGCCCTCGCCCTGGAGGTCGGATATTCCCTGACCTGGGCCGGAACCGCCATGGAAGAGTTGGACCGGCTGGAAGGCACGGGAAACGTCGGGTACTTCATGACCTCGCTGCAATTCTGATGAGGTCAGCCCGACGCCAGGCAGCTGATCACCCAGACTCCGGAGAAGGTAGGCCAGCCCGTCAGAGAAGGGTGACGATGCGTGGGGCCAGCGACCCCCCCACCACATCCACCAATGCCAGCGCCACGGGTTTCGACTCCCGGACCGGACCTGCGCTGCCAGGGTTCAGATAGAGCACACCATGGTCCCGTCTGGCCTCCGGCAGGTGCGTGTGGCCGAAAACGACAACGT
>JAUXEE010000110.1 GCA_030618065.1 Gemmatimonadota bacterium | reverse complement strand
GCTGACCGCCGGTCCGACCGATGGTGAGGGCCCCCGGCCCCGATCCGACACCGGTTGCCGCCCCGAAGGTCTCCGACTCCAACCTGAAGACCTCGACACGGTTCCGCCCCATGTTCGAGAGGAGCAGGTTCTTCCGAATCGTGTCCACCGCGGCGTCCATGATCAGGCCACCCGTGGGAAGCTCCACCGTCCGGCCAGACGCAATGACTCGGTCGAAAGTGAGGCCGCCCCTACCCTCGGCCACGATCTGCCCACCGGGCAAAGTCACACAGGGAAGGGACATGGGGTTGTCCTCCACCGCGGCGGCGCAGTTTCCGTCTCCGTCGATGGCCCAGCCGGTGATCTCGAAGGTCAGGGAATCAGGAAGGCTCAATTCATCGACGTTGAAGGGGAGGAAGTCGAGAGCGACCAGGAGATTGCCCGTCCGGGCCGGATTGAAGGCCTGTTCATCGGTTCGAACCAGGGTTTCTCCTCGGCGAGGAGAGATGGCCTGGACCGTGTAACCTACCCTGGCAATTCCACTTCCCTGGGAATCGTCCGATCCGGAGATCACCACGGTGATGGGATCGTCCAGCTCGAGTCTCGGAGTGGAAGTGGCACGAACGGAGAGGGTGGGAGAGGTGTCATCCCCAATCTCGAAGTCCACAATCTCCAGTCGTACCGGTCCATCCTGGCCGGAAACGGCCAGTCCGTTCCTGGCCCTGGCCGTGATCTGCACCTCGCCGGTGAGTCCGGCAGGAAGGACCACCGCAGTATCCACTACCACGCTCTGGGGCGGGGGGTTGAAGGAAAGCTCTATCAGGGTCTCGAAGACGCCCTCGATCTGGATGGCCATATCCAGGATCCCTTCCGGATCCGCGGCCTCGACCTGGAGGTTGAGGCTCAAACCCGACTGGATCTTCTGGTCATCCTCCAGCGTCAGGAAGGTCACGCGAGGCCCGCCAATGGTCATGGCGACCGTATCCGCGGAGAGATTCCCCTTGGAATCGTATGCGATAGCGAAGAGGACGGAGGACTCCCGAGTCGTGTCGGGTGTCGCCACCAAGAACCGGCTCACCGTCGTGTCCCGAACCGATCCGGGGAACCGAACCATCTTGGAGAAATACCGAAGAACGGTGCTGTCAGTGCCGAGGCCCGGATCTCCCCGGAAGGACACTCCCGCCAGGAGAACCGAGTCCACGCCCGTGTCATCCCAAGCATGGGCTACGATGAGGACGGAATCCCCTACGGGGCGGGCTGCCGGTTCCCGCGGGACCTCGATCTCCACCTCGGGAGCCAAGCCGTCCGTGCCAATCCCGGTCGAGGAGAACGCGTTCTGGCCGTCACAGGACCAAAGGGCCGCCAGGGCAACCATTCCCCCAGCAAGCGGGAGAAGGCGCCGTCGTTTGCGAATGCCGTGAGACATCAGGTACCTCCCTGGCCCTTTCCTAATTCTCACTACCCCGAACGATGGTCGGGGTAACGAGAATCATGAGGTCACGCTGAATCGTCGATTCGCGGGTGACGCGGAAGAGGCCTCCAATGAGTGGGATGTCCATCAGGAGAGGAATCCCAGATCGGACTTCAGTGGTTTCGGTCACCGTGAGGCCGGCGATGACTACCGTCTCTCCATCCTCGACCAGAACTCTGGAAGTGGCGTACTGCTGTTGGAAGATGAAGCCGGCGTCAGACTCGGCCAAGATTGCCGCTGACCGCTCCGCATGGAGCTGGAGGAGGATCTTCCCGCTGGCGTTCACGTGAGGGGTGACCTCCAGGATGATCCCTGTCTCTTTGGTTTCCACCTGAGCAGTCGGGATCGTTCCCTGGGTTGCCCCCGCCTGAGCATCGATGACCCGAATGGGGGTCTCCTCACCCACACCCATCCGTGCCGTCTGGTTGTCCATGACGGTCAGGCTAGGAACAGCCTCCACCTGTGTGAGGTTCATGGACTCCATGGCTTCGATGAAGGAGATGAGCGTATGGCGCCCCACGACGAGGCTCGTGAGCACGGTGAGGCTGGCACTAGGAATCCGGGACGCAGCGTTCCCCAAGGCTGCCAGAGAGCTTCCTCCCAGGGAGACGACATCCGTGCCGATAGGCACCTGTTCGTCGGGCAACTGGATGATTCCGTCACCGTTCATATCGACGGCGCCGGGAGTCAAGAGATTCAGTTGGTTCCCCTGTGAGTCCTTGAGGTCATACGTCACCCCGAACTCCCGAAGATCAGTTCGGTTGACGAAGAGGATCTTGGCGGAAATGGACACCTGGGCGGTTTCCCTGTCCAGATCCTGGATGAGATCCTCGACGGCATCCAGGACTCTCCGAACATCGGTGACGATGAGCGTGTTCGTTGGGGGGTTGACCGCGATCCGCCCCCGATCAGGGGTAAGAAAGGCTTCGACCGCATCCTGAAGCTCCGTGGCCGTGGCATTATTGACCGTGAATGCCCTGGTGGCCACTGGCTCGGTTCTCTCCCGCTCGAGGAGGTTCTCCAAGTTTTCCACCCGGATGATCCCCGAATCCATTTCTTCGGCGATCAGGCCGTAGGAGGAGAGTATGGCCTCCAGTGCTACGTCCCACGGCTGATCCCGAATCTCGCCGGAAACGACTGCCACCACACCCGATCCGGGAATAATGGAGCGGCCTGAGAATTCGGCGAATTGGAAGATGACCTCCGAAATGGGCGCGTTGGAGAAGGTCACGGTGATACGCTCGGCCTCCTGTCGGGCTTGGGCTGGTGCCGAAGGTGGAGTCACCAAGGAGGCACGGGCCTCGGGCGCCGGCGAGCCGGAGGCGGTGCTCCAAGGGGTGAAGCTACCGCCGGGGTTCTCCAGAACCACCCTCAGGTGCTGGTCTCCTTGAAGGATCTGGTAGCCCACCACCGCGTCCAACTCGATCACCAACCGGACGATTTCCTCCGAGTACTGGCTGGTGCGAATCGAGCGCACACCACCCCGGTTGATGTCCAGGAAATTATCCCTGGGAAGGGCGTGTCGAGCCCCTATGAGATCGACCACCAGCCGACTCGGGCCTTCCATGGTGAAGTCCCGGTACTCGGCCTGCCCCTCCATGGAAATGACGACCTCGGTTCGGTCCGAAGCGGGCTGAACGCTCAGTCCGATAACCGGACCTCCGAACCCCAGGAGGGCACCAACCAAAAAGGATAGGATCGAGGTCATTGGAGGCCTCCTTGACCAGGTCGCTTCAGCTCCATGATGCGCTGCTCCGTCAGGCCGAATTCATCAATTTGCACGACCACACGTGTCTGTTGGATTTCCAGGATTCGAATGTTCCCCAAGGTGTCACCTCGTCGTACCCGATAGGACTGGACGCCAACTCCCCCCCCCTGGCCTGCCCTGGGACCGAAGGAAGCCACGGAAAGGTCGGGGTTCGAAGAGTAGATGATTCCCATCAATTGGATCTCCTCGAACCTGGGGCCGGAACCGTCTCCACTCAGCAAGGGAGAAAAGGGATTTCGGCGCTCATACCGAGGATAAAAGAAGGCTTCCCGCTCGAACACCAGGTCCACGGAGTCCGAAGCCTGAGGAGGGGGAACCGGCGGCGGGTCGTCCTGGGCCCTGAGAGGGGCCGCGGAGAACACCAGAAGACCAAGTCCCACGAGGAAAACGTACCTATGAACGGGTGTCATGATGTGGCTCCCTCCTGGCCCTCGCCCCCCTCAACTGGGGACACGTCGATGGCAGCCGGAAGAATGTAGGTCTGAATTTGAAGCCGAGCTGTAAGGGGAGTCTCGTATTCCGGATTGAGGACGATGTCGTCCCCTTGAAACTCTCCGAGTTCCAGGTCCATGGGCGTGATAATCCTGGGCAGAGATGCGATAGCCCCGAGGAACCGCCCGATATCGTGGTAGTCCCCGATCACCTCGATCTCGTAGCTCTTCTTGGTATAAAACGCCCCGGTTTCCTCGGGCTCCGGCCGCAAGGTGGCTATCTCGACCCCATTCCGTCGGCCCTCGGCGGTTATTTCGCTGAGGAGGGCCGCGACTTGTTCTGCCTGGGGTATGAGGCGCTCCAGTCGGCCGACATGGCGCTGATATAGGGCCAATCTCTCCTGGAGCTCCGCTCCGCCCCTGGCCGAGATGATCTGGGCCCTCTGGTTCTCGACTTCGAGCTGTTCGACCTGTGCTTCCAGCTCCTCGACCAGCGTTTTCTGGGGAGAGTACCAGTAGGCCCAGAAGACGTAGAAGAACGCCGCGGCCAGAATCCCCACCACGAGGGCTTTTCGCTGTTTCGGATCGTCAGGAATAAGAGCCATGGTTCAACCCGGTCAGCCTACCGGCCCGCGGAAGTAGCGTTGAATAGGGGAACGGTCTCGATGAGTTCAGCCGGCGGCCGTTCGAAGAGGGCCTCTACTTGAAAACGGTACACGACCCGCCTCACACCCTCTCCGGGCTCGTCGATGACCTGCTCCGTGGCGATCAGATCCACATTTCGAATGAAGAGGGAAGCTTCCAGGTTCTCCATGAACCGGGTGAGAGCGAAGGGATTCCCCGCTCTTCCCTCGACCCGGAACTGCAGCTCCTCTCCGAGTGATACTTGAAGGATAGCTGTCAGCCAGGTGTATTCGGGGAGAGCCCGGGCCACCTCGTCCATGATATGTGGCCAGGTATACCGGTCACCGTCGATCTCCTGGATGATCTCGACCCTCTGCGCGATGGAATCTCGCCGGGCCAGGAGGGCATCATTCTGGAGGATAAGATCGGCGTACCGCGCGGAATCGGCACGCGCTTCTTCGATCCGGACCTCCAGCTCTCCTTGGAAGTTCGATGTAGTGATGAACAGGAAGCTGCCAATAGCGACGGCCGCCAAAACCACTACCGAGGAACCCACGACCCACAGGTCCCGGCTAAATCCTCCCAAGGTTGGGAGTCTGAGGGAAAATCTGGGCCCGCGGGAGCCCCGTTTCTTTCCGCCCGGTTGTAGATTGACCTCGATCAAGTTTCGATCACCTCTGGCCTAAGCCCGAAGGGCCAGGCCCAGGGGGAGGAGGAGCATGGGAGACGCTTCCTCCAGATTGAGGTTCACCGCCGCATCCGGCCGCACCGGCGTCCGCTCGAAGGGGTTCACCTGGTGGGTCTCCACATTCATGCGTTCGGCAAGAGCATCCGTCATTCCCGGAATCCGGGAACCGCCACCACTCAGATAGATCTTCCCCAAACCCTCTCCGGATTGACGAGTCATGAGGAAGGCCGAGGCCCGTTCAATCCCGACAGCTATCTCGTCGGCACTCTGTCCAACGAATTGGGCCAGATCGTCGATTTCTTCCCTGCCCTGCACGACATCTTCCGCCTGTTCCGCGGTCAACCCCCGTTCCCTCTGGAGATCCTCCCTGACCCGCCTGGAGCCGAAGGGTATGTCCCGGGTGAGAATGGGGACTCCGTCCTCCAGGATGTTCACGTTGGTGATCTCATGCCCCACATTCACCAGGGCCACGATCCCCTCCATGGCCTCGGGGTAGTTCCGCTCGAAAGCGTTGTGAAGGGCGAACGCGTCCACGTCGATGACGGACGCTGAAAGTCCGGCATCCGCCAGAAGCGCTATTCTGTTGTCGACCAACTCCTTCTTGGCCGCCACCAGGATCACCTCCATCTGAAGACCCTCTTCAAGAGGATTCAGAACCTGGAAATCCAACTCGACGCTCTTGATGTCGAAGGGGACATGCTGTTCCGCCTCCCACCGGATGACCTCCCGGGCATCGGATTCCTTCATCCGGTCCATCTCGATCTTCTTGATGATCACATCGTGACCCCCGACGGCCGTAACCACCTCACGACCCTTGATCCCGACCCTCTCGAAGAGGCTTTTGATGGTGTCCGCCACCAAGCCCGGATCCATGATCTCCCCTTCCACGATGGCATCGGGAAGGCGCGGTTCCATGGCTACCCGGGACACCTCTGGCTGATCACCGGAGTGGTCGACCTCCACCAGCTTCACAAAACCACTCCCGATGTCGAGCCCCACCGAGGTTTTCTTTCCGAACAGGCCCATATCAGATTACCCAAGGAGGAGGGGAAGAGATTGCCCCCTGAATGATGCGTCCAGAGTACCACGCGAAACTCAAGTTTGTCAAGAACGAAGCCACTCCGGTTTCAGAACAAAAATTTGGTAAACATTTGGTGCCAAAACACGTCTGGGATTCGGGGTTCTTCCGCATAATGACTACCTTTTTCAGAAGCTTTCCCTTTTCGAAACATACACGAAATTTTGACCAAGCTGACTGACATCAACCCACTTTCGGCCCATCAACTTTCCTTACCCACTAATCACCGAGGAGAGGTCCACCCAACTCCTCCTCTCCAGAGGCCGGACCTGGGTGAGTCGCGAATTCGCCAGGACAGCTCGTGTCACCGCGCACGAAGAGAACTGAACCAAGGCATCTCCTAAGACGGTGGAGCTTTCAAGGTTTACATTCGCCGCAATGACACCCCCGTTGAAGTGCCCTCCGGTACCTGTCGTCGTCAACGTGCCCCGAATGATCACCGGGCCATAGAACTCATGCCCACCTGAGACCTCCAAATCCCCGCCAATAAGCAGGATTCCTTGCCCCGGATCACTGGCGGCGATTTTCAAATCCGACGTCGCATAGATGATAGGGAAGTGATTTCCGCAGGCCGCAGTGGGATTCTCCGGATCTCCCCAGTTATACTTCGAGCCTGGTTTGCAGAAATAGGTTCCGTCTACGTCAGCCGAATCTGGCACCAACTGTGTGACGGTCTCGGGACCCTGAAAGGTAATGTCTGCCAAGGCCACCAACTCATCCCAGTGAAGGTCGCCGAATTCCAAAAGGTTCTCAGTGGTCAGGCTGGGGTCCCCACCGATGGGTGGATCTCCGTCGACCTGGTAGGACACACCTACATATTTAATTCCGGTGGTATCGTCGATCAG
>JAUXEE010000312.1 GCA_030618065.1 Gemmatimonadota bacterium | reverse complement strand
CTGGAGGAGAAGGGCGCCCAACCGCTGGGCGTCTGCGAGGCTGGCCTCTTCACCCATGGCCGTGACCCGCTCCAGCTCGGCCAGATCGGCGCCGGCACAAAAGTCAGGGCCCTCCCCCCTGAGCACGATGACCCGAACGTCACCCCGGGCTTCCGCCTCCTGGAGGGCTCCGGCCAGGGCGTCAACCAGAGGACCGTTGAGGGCGTTTCGCTTCTCAGGGCGGTTGAGCCAGAGGGTCAGGATTCCCTCTTCCGCCACCACCCGTAGCACGTCGGAGCTCATGACGCCTCATCCTTTCCAGCCTCCGGAGCTTTCGGGAAGGGGGCCGGCGCCAGGGTCGGATCGTAGGGAAGGTGGAAGGGACCCAGATGGGGACCGGAGTTCTGCCGTGCGGCCCTCAGGAGAAGAATAAGGGAATCCCTCAGCTCTTCCGGGAGTACCACTTCGTCCACAAAGCCCCGAGCTGCGGCAAACCGTGCATCCATCTGCCTATCGTAGTCCTCTCGAACCTCGTCCATCCGGGTTCGGAGATCTTCGTCGGGCACCTTTCCTTCAGCCTTCAGGCGATCCAACTGTGCACTGAAGAGGGCCATGATAGCGCTCTCCCCTTCCATGACCCCCATACGGCCCGTGGGTAGGGAGAGAATGAAGTCGGGATCGAACCCCTGCCCCGCCATGGCGTAGTATCCCGCCCCCGAGGCGTGATTCACCGTCAGGGTGAGCTTGGGCACCGTGGCCACGGCCATGGCCTCGACGAACTCGGCTCCGGCTCTGATGATGCCCGAGTGCTCGGCATCCGGACCCACCATGAAACCCGACACGTCCTGGACGAACAGAAGGGGTGTCCTATGGCGGTTCATGGTCTCGATGAAAAAAGCCACCTTCCGGGCACTTTCGGTGTAGACGATGCCTCCGAACCGAGGGGGGCCGGGCCGGTGGTCTTTCACGATGCCCCGGAAGTTGGCGATGACTCCCACCGGCATCCCGGCGATGAACCCCGTGCCGCAAATCATCTCCGCGGCGTTGCCAGGCTGGAACTCATGGAGTCCCTCCCCGTCCAGAATACACTCCAACAGGCGGTACATGTCGTAGGGCTGCCGATGATCCTCCGGGAGGATCTCATAGATCTCCCGGGAATCCCGAATCGGTGGCGTCGGGTGGTCCCGGTCCCCGTCGACCGGGCCTCCGATCCCATGGACGCCTGGCAGCTCCCGGATCAACTGGCGAATCCTGGACACACAAGTCTCGTCATCGGGCACCATGTAATGGGCCACCCCCGACACCTCGGTGTGGACCCGGGCTCCCCCCAGCTCTTCACTTCCCACGGTCTGGCCCGTGGCACCCTTCACCAGGTTGGGGCCCCCCAGGCCCATGAAGCTCGTGCCTTCCACCATAAGGATGACATCGGAGAGGGCGGGCAAATACGCTCCACCGGCGATACACGGACCCATGACGGCAGAGATCTGGGGCACCCCCAGGTACCGACGCATGATGGAGTTGTAGTAGAAAAGGCGGGCCGCACCGTACTGGCCGGGAAACACCCCTCCCTGGTACGGGAGGTTCACCCCGGACGAGTCCACCAGGTAGATGATGGGGATGCGGCAACGCATGGCCACTTCCTGGGCCCGAAGCATCTTCTTGATGGTCTCGGGCCACCAGGAACCGGCCTTTACCGTAGCGTCATTGGCGACGACAACGACCTCCCGCCCCTCCACCACACCCACTCCCGTCACCACACCGGCCCCGGGAGCTTCCCCTTCGTAGAGGTCATGGGCCACCAGCAGACCCAACTCCACCCAGGAGCTTTCCTCGTCGACCAGGAGGTCGACCCGCTCACGGGCCGTGAGCTTCCCTTGATCGTGTTGCCGTTGGATACGTTCTTCTCCGCCCCCAAGTCGGAGGCGATGCCGGAGCTCCTTCAGCTCTTCGGCAAGAACCAGAAGGCTCTTTTTCGCGGGGGATTCGGTTTCCGACAGACTCCCTGCCATACCGGGACCTCCCGTTATGAGACTTGGCTCTTCACTCCGTCACGGCTGGCAGCCCACTCCTTGATGTAGGCGACCGCCTCTCCCGTGGGGGTTCCGGGACCAAAAAGGCGCCCGATCCCACGCTCGCGAAGGGCCAGTATGTCATCCTTATTGATGATCCCCCCCCCCGTGAGGAGGATGTCCTCGGCACCGGCATCTGCCAGGAGTTCTTGAACCCGTGGAAAGAGCGTCATATGGGCCCCCGAAAGGACGGACATGGCCACAACATCCACATCCTCCTGGACCGCCGCGTTCACGATCATCTCGGGAGTCTGGTGGAGTCCGGTGTAGATGACCTCGAAGCCGGCATCCCGAAAGGCGGAGGCGATGACCTTGGCTCCCCGGTCGTGGCCGTCGAGCCCAGGTTTGGCCACCAAAATCCGGATTTTCCGATCTCCGTCAGGCATGCGATGACTCCCATCTAGGGGTTGTGAGCTTCTCAAGAATAGGCGAGATCAGGGGCGGTGGGAAAGCCGCTCCATGTACGCCGGGAGGGCGGCGACGTCCGGGAGGCGATCCACCGGGTAGTCGAGTCGGTCAAAAGGGTCCATGAGCACCGCCTGGAGGCCGGCGTTCCTGGACCCCACGACGTCCACCGGATACAAGTCGCCGACGTACATGGATTCGCCTGGATCGACTCCCATTCGATGGCAGCCCCGGAGAAAAATCTCCGGGTCCGGCTTCTCCACTCCCTCGATCTCAGAGTCCATCACGAACTCGAAATGATCCCTGATCCCCGATGCGTCGATGAGCCCCTCGACGCGTCCGTCGGCATTGGAGATCACGGCCATCCGGTACCCGGCCTCCCTCAATCGATCAAGGGCCGGGGCGGTAGCCGGATCCAGATAACTCCATAGGTGGCGCTCTCTGTGGACCTCTCTGATCCGCTCCCCCACCCTCTCGAGCTGGTTCTTCTCCACACCGGAGCCCAGAGAGAGGTTCTTGAAGTACTCCCGCCAGATGTGGTTCTCGGTTCCAAAGGCACCCTCTTCCACTCGGTGAACCAATTGCATCCGGGCCTGGAACTCTGCTTCCCTGAACCGATCCACGTCTACCTCGGCGCCGTGCTCCCTGAAAATGGGAAGAACCACGCGATGGTCGATGAAGATGAGGGTGTTTCCTGCATCGAAGAAGATGGCT
>JAUXEE010000318.1 GCA_030618065.1 Gemmatimonadota bacterium | reverse complement strand
TTCTTTAAGGTCAGCACGGATGTCGGCATAGTGCTCGGCAGCCTCTTGGGGGAACTCCAGAACCTCCACATAAGTCAACAATGCCCGGAGCGCCCCGGCATCCCTGATCGGATGAGGGGATACCCGAACTCCGTACAGAAGCTCGGCCTTTGTGACCACCGACATGCAAACGTTGGCGACCGCGACCGCCGCAAGCCTCTCGAGGAGGAGCCGGCTCGATCGTTTCATCATGTACGAGCAGATGCCGGTGTCCAGCATATAGAGCGCCACTAGCGGTCCCGTTCCTGCACCGGCAGCTCCTCAACACCCTCCATGAAATCGGCCGACGCCACCGGGCCATCCGAAAAGTAGGTGCCCCAGTCTGCAGGGCGGGGAGAGAGGATGACCTCGTCCCCCTCCTTGCGTATGAACACCTCCTTGGTGCTGAACTGGAACTCCTTGGGCAAGCGGACCGCCTGGCTTCGGTTGTTCATGAATACCCTCGCGGTTTTTCGCATTTAGTTCCTCCCATGAGTGCCGCCGTATACCAATGTATACGGCGGTCCACGGGAGTACAACCCACCTCTGTAGTCGTCAGTCTTCGTGAACGCTGCGGTCGACCAGGGGGCGGGTCCATAGGCTTTTGGGAAGGATTCCGTGGATTTCCCCCACGCTGGGTTGCTTGGCGTGTCAGCGAGATCCTTGAAGGAGCGGACCAGATTCGCACCCACTTGGTCTCGAGGCCCGTTGCCATGAGATTGGCAGGCTATGAAAGAGATCATTCCCACCGCCGACTCCCCGGGGAAGCCAGCGTCGAAGGAAGCTGCCCGTCTGGTCAGGGAGATCGGCCGACGGCGCACCTTCGCCATCATCAGTCATCCCGACGCCGGGAAGACCACCCTCACCGAAAAACTCCTCCTTTTCGGCGGGGCCATTCACCTCGCGGGGTCCGTGAAGGCACGCCGGGCCGCCCGCCACGCCACCTCAGACTGGATGGATATGGAGAAGGAGCGGGGCATCTCCATCACCTCCAGCGTGTTGAGCTTCGACTACCAGCGCTTCCGTATCAACCTTCTGGACACCCCGGGCCACCAGGACTTCTCCGAGGATACCTATCGGACCCTCACCGCGGCGGACAGCGCCATCATGCTCCTGGACAACCGCAAGGGTGTGGAGGAACAGACCCGGAAGCTGTTCAGCGTGTGCCGGAAGCGGCGGCTTCCCATCGTCACCCTGGTGAACAAGTGCGACCGGGTGGGGGAAGACCCCTTCGGCATCTTGGACGACGTCCAGACTCACCTGGGGATCGCCTGTTATCCCCTTACCTGGCCCGTTCGGCGGGAAGGCCGCCTCATCGGGGTTTGTGACCGTCAGTCCAGGGAAATCCTCCTCTACGCCCAGACCCAGGATCACGGCCAGACCCTCCCTCCGGTCACGGTCCTCTCCCTGGACGATCCTGCCCTCGACCAGGCGCTGGAGCCCGGCGTGCTGGAGCCACTGCGGGAGGAGGTGGAGCTCTTGGCCGTAGCCGGGGAAGAGGCGGACCCCGAAGCGGTGAGTCGGGGGGAAGCCACGCCCGTCTTCTTCGGGAGCGCCCTCACCAATTTCGGCCTGGACGTCTTCTTTCGGAGGTTCCTGGAGATGGCCCCCGGGCCTGGGCCGGTGGACAGCAACCTGGGGCCCGTGAGCCCCGAGAAGGACCCCTTCTCGGGTTTCATCTTCAAGGTCCAGGCGAACATGAATCTCCGGCACCGGGACCGGGTCGCCTTCCTGAAGGTGTGCTCCGGGCGCTTCCAGGCCGGGGAGGAAGCCACCGTCCCCCGCACCGGGCGGGCCCTGCGCCTGGCCCAGCCCCAGGAGCTTCTCGCCGGGGAGAGGACCCACGCCGACGAGGCAGTGGCTGGAGACGTGGTGGGGTTGCACGATCGGGGGAATCTCAGGGTCGGGGACACGGTAAGCTCGGCCCCGGGTCTCGAGTACCCCGGGGTCCCCCGCTTCTCGCCCGAGCACTTCGCCCAGGTACGCCTGGAGGACCACCTTCGGAGAAAGCATCTGGACCGGGGTCTCCGGCATTTGGCGGAGGAAGGGACCATCCTACTCCTCTTCTCCGACTCCCTCAGCGGGCCCGTACCCATCGTAGGGGCCGTGGGACGCCTCCAGTTCGAGGTCCTGGTGGCACGCCTGAAGGCGGAATACGGGGTTTCGATCCGGCTGGAGCCGCTCCCCTTCCACGCGGCCCGGTGGGTGATCGGCCCGGAGAAGGAGATCCGGCGGATCACAGGGGGTTACGGCCGGAAGCGGGTGGTGGACGCCGACGGCCTCCCCATGGTCCTGTTTGAAACGGAGTGGGTCCTGAGCCGGACGGTGACAGAGGAGAAGGGGCTGAAGTTCCACGATGTGCAGCCGGGATAGGGCGTCTCTTCCTGAGTCCTCCAGGCATCAACCGACCGTTCTGGTGAGTTCCTCTCTAACCACTCGCCGCAGGGTGTCCTCTAAGTCTTCCAAACCCTGCCCCAAGTATTCACGCAGTGCATCATTGATCATGGTTTGGTAGTTCCCGCCGCCTTCGGAATGCGCACGACCTCGAAACCACTCCAAGATGTCGTTGTCCAAGCGAATGGTGATACGGGTCTTCCCCGGAGGGACCTTCGCGACTGCGCCGCGCCTTCCTTTACTGAAATCGTACTGTCTCTTCATGGGGAGTCCTCGTATTGCTTCCTCTCGAAGCGCGTGGGCCGGCGAGCCGAGATGATTCTGATTCCCTTCCCTCGCCAGGCATAGACCACCAGGAGAACACGGTTAAGAGCGTCTGTACCGATGGTGACGAACCGCTCCTCTTCATCCTGGACGTCCATGATCGTGACGGCCAGGTCGTCGAAGAAGACGGCAACGGCGTCGGCGAAGTCGATCCCATGCTTTGCGAGATTTGCTCCGGCCTTCTCTGGGTCCCACCGGATCTCAATCATAGTGTATGCACATACGTACATATTCACAAGGAAGTGGATCACTACTACCGAGAGGTTTAGTTCTGAGGCTGGGCCAAGTAATGGCGTTTCAGGACTGCCAGGAACCCTATCCGGAACTCGTTCAACAAAGTCCTGGCGCTCCTGCCCCCCA
Source organism: Gemmatimonadota bacterium (assembly GCA_030618065.1). Lineage (GTDB taxonomy): Bacteria > Gemmatimonadota > Gemmatimonadetes > Longimicrobiales > Gaopeijiaceae > JABDNZ01. The sequence continues at coordinate 6 of JAUXEE010000318.1, read as the reverse complement.
AATCCA
>JAUXEE010000049.1 GCA_030618065.1 Gemmatimonadota bacterium | reverse complement strand
TCCACGTACTCCAGTCCATTGGCGAAGGTGAACGCGAGTTCCTGAGGGGCGGTAGCTCCTGCCTCCCTCATATGGTAGCCCGAGATGGAGATCGTATTCCAACGGGGTATTTCCTGCCCACAGAAGGCCATGACGTCGGCGACGAGTCGTAGGCTGGGTTCCACCGGATAGATGTATGTGCCCCTGGCGATGTACTCCTTCAGGACGTCGTTTTGAACCGTGCCTCGAATGTTCTCTCGGGGGACGCCCTCTTCGTCGGCCAGGGCAACGTAGAACGCCAGGAGGATGGCCGCCGTGGCGTTGATGGTCATGGAGGTGGAAACCTCGTCCAAGGGAATACCCTGGAAGAGGGCGGCCAAGTCCTCCAGGGAATCGATGGCGACTCCCACCCGGCCCACCTCGCCGACGGCCATGGGATGGTCCGAATCGTAACCCATTTGGGTTGGGAGGTCGAAGGCTACGGAAAGGCCGGTGGTGCCCTGTTCCAGGAGGTATCGGTACCGACGGTTCGTATCCTTCGCTGTCCCGAACCCGGCGTATTGACGCATGGTCCACAAGCGACCTCGGTACATGGTGGGATGGACTCCCCGGGTGAAGGGGAATTTCCCGGGTTCTTCCAGCTCGATCCCTTCATCCCTGGCCATGTAGTGGGGGTCCACGGGGAGCCCGCTCCCGGTGGACCAGGTGCGCCCGTCGCCTGGTTCCGTCATCCCTCCGAGCCTTTCTCCGGGTCTCCGGGAGCCTCGAACTCCACGAGAACCTCACCCTTTTCCACGATTTGCCCGGGCTCTACGAAGATTTTGCTGATCCTTCCCTTGCCCTCACTCTTGAGTTCGTTTTCCATCTTCATTGCTTCGACGATGACGAGTCCCTGGCCCGCCACGACTTCCTCCCCCACCTGGACCGCCACCTCCACCACCAGCCCGGGCATGGGCGCTCGGAGGGCTTTGGCGTTCCCACTTCCCTCCTTGACTGGGGTCAATTCCCTTATTGCCCGGGTTCTCTCATCCACCACCCGGGCCCGAAGGTGACGGCCGGACATGTGGAGTGCCCAATCGCCTGTACCGTTCCTGGCGACGAGAATTCGGTGAGAGCTTTGCCCCAGCAGGAGAGAGTGCACCTCGGATCCATCGAGTTCCACCAAGTCGGCCAGGACCTCATCACCGTCCACCCGAATCTCCCCCGGCCCCAACTCCACCTCCATCTCTTTTTCACCGATCGTCACGAAGTATCGCATGGGTTCTATCCGTTCATGGGGCACCCCATCACGCGGACGGGCCCCTCAGCGTGACCACGGTCTCCACGTGTCCCGTCTGGGGGAAGAGGTCGAAGGAGCGGACCCTCTCAATTTCGTAGACGCCGTCCAATCGCTTGAGGTCCCGTGCCAGGGTGGCCGGGTCGCAACTTACGTACACCAATCTCTCCAGCACATGGTCCTTCAACAGTGGGGGGATCGAGTCGGCCACACCCGTTCGAGGGGGGTTGAGAATGGCCAGATCGGCCGGGAGGAGGGCCTCCAATTCATCTTCGACCCGCCCCCGTATAATTCTGAAGTCGCTGTCGGGTTGGTTTTGGGCTGCCAGGACTCCCGCAGGATCGATATCGACACCCACAACCTCTCCTCCCTCCCCGGCCAGAGCTCGCCCCAGGACGCCCACCCCACAATAGGCGTCGATGACTCTTTTGCCCCGGACATCCCCGGCCTCGCCCAGAACGTATTCGTACAAAAGCTCCCCCGTACCTCGGTTCACCTGAAGGAACCCTCCTCCATGCAGCTCGAGAAGCTCCTGTGCCCACTGGACCTTGAGTGTGGCGTCACCTGCCAGATGCCTGAGCGTGCCACTCTTGCCCTCTCGCCAAATGGAGATCAGACCCGGGACTCGGGCCAGGAGGGCATCGGGATCTCCATCCCCCTTCCCTCCCCGAAGGAGAAGGCCAACCCCCGCCTTGCTCCCTCGTAAGGTCAACCGGACTTCTCTGCCCTCGGGAAGGAGGGCGGCTTTGGGTCCCCAGTTGGCGCGGAGTTCCTCCCAGAGATCTGAAAGAGGTTCCTCCGGAAGGAGGCACTCGGATCCGATATCAAGGACTCGCGCCTGATGGCCCAATTCTCTGAACCCGGCCACGATCCGACCTCCCGGAAGCCGTCGAAGGGTGAAGGTCACCCTGTTTCGGTAACGGAACTCCTCTGGCGAGGGCACCACCTCCGGATCATCCCCCTCCAACCCGCCCAGGCGCCGGAGGGCATCCCCCACCAGGCGGCCTTTCCAGACGAGTTGCTCCTCGTAGGCCAGGTGTTGAAGAGAGCATCCGTCACATTGAGAGTATCGGGGGCAGGGAGCTTCCCGACGGCCGGGACCTTCTTCGATCCACCTCAGTGCCTCGCCCCGGGCCCAACGCGCCTTCTCCTTGACGATTCTGATCAGAACCCGGTCCCCGGGAGCGGTCCGAGGGAGAAAAACCACTTTTCCGTCCGGCAGGACTCCGACCCCAAACCCTCCCGCACCGATACCATGGACGGAAACCTCCACAGGAGGCCCCACGCTAGAAGGCGTCACGGTGGGCGTCACGGTGGACGGTCATCCTACCGCCGGCCCGAGAAGGGCCGTCCCGCTCTTTTCCATGCCGAGAAGCCAGGGGATTCCCCCCCCGAGACCGGAGTGATTCGGAGGCGGTTCCTTTCCTTTTCCTGAAGGATGGCCACCGTCGCCGCAGCTGCCCGGAGGATGTCCTCTTCCTCCTCACCGTCCATCAAGTGGGGGTGCTCCTCAAGGTATTGGATGGAGAGGTTACCGTCCCGGAAATCTCGTTCATCCATGACTTTCCGGTGAAACGGAATGCACGTTTCCACTCCCCGGACCACCATTTCGTCCAGGGCCCGGGCCATCCTACGAATGGCCGCACCCCGGGATGGAGCGTGGACGATGAGCTTCCCCAGCAATGGGTCATAATGAAGACCGACCTCGAAACCGTTGATAATACCTCCGTCCCACCGGACACCGGGGCCGCCCGGGAGCCTCAGATGGTCGATGCGTCCGGTGGAGGGGAGGAATCCCTGGTGGGGGTCCTCGGAGGTGATCCGACACTCGATGGAGTGGCCGGTTGGAACCAGAGCTTCCTGTTCCAGCGTCAAGGGCTCTCCTGCGGCGACCCGGAGCTGGAGATCGACCAGATCGACGCCATAGACCAGTTCCGTCACGGGATGCTCGACCTGAAGCCGGGTATTCATCTCCAGGAAGAAGAACTCTCCGTCCTTGAAGAGGAACTCCACCGTGCCGGCCCCCAGATAGTCCACGGCTTCGGCGGCCCGGACAGCGGCCGCACCCATTTCCCCTCTGAGGTCAGGGGTGACGACGGGGGACGGAGCCTCTTCGATGAGCTTTTGGTGACGCCGCTGAATGGAGCATTCCCTCTCCCCGAAATGAAGGACTCGGCCGAACCGATCCCCCATGACCTGGATCTCGATATGCCGGGGCGCATCCAGGAACCGCTCCAGGTAAACCGAGCCATCCCCGAAGGCCGCTTGCGCTTCCCTGCCGGCAGCCTCGAAAGCCCTGGGAAGGTCGGCCGGGTCCTGCACTATTCGCATTCCTTTTCCGCCACCGCCGGCGGTGGCCTTGAGGAGAACCGGGAAACCGATCTCCTGGGCAATCTCCCCAGCCGCATCCGGGCTGGAGATGGTTTCGGTGACCCCGGGAACGATGGGGACGCCGGCAGCCTGCATTCTCCGTCGTGCCTCCGTCTTGTCTCCCATGGCTTCGATGGTCTCGGGGGAGGGTCCCACGAAGACCAACCCAGCTTCCTTCACCGCCCTGGAAAAGGGAGCCCGCTCAGCTAGAAAACCATATCCTGGGTGGATTGCCTGGGCCCCGGCTTTTTCGGCCACTTCAAGGATTCGGTCGATGCGGAGGTAGCTCTCAGCGGAGGGGGGCGGGCCTACACAGTAGGCTTCGTCAGCCTCGAGGACGTGCAAGGCCCTTCGATCCGCTTCCGAGAAAATGGCCACGGATCGGATGTCCATCTCTCTGCACGCCCGAATCACCCGTACGGCGATCTCACCACGGTTTGCGATAAGAAGAGTGTCGAACACCTTGATGGTCCCTTTCCTGGGAAGTATGCCCGGCCCGGAATGCAAGTGTGAAAAGTAGGCCGATTCGGGGAGTCACCACAAGCAGAACGGCGGACCGGGGGGAGCCCCGACCCGCCGTTCCCGCCGTAGAGACAGCCGGCGGGGAGTCGATGAACGCTGCAGCTTACCGGATCGTTCCTTCCACCAGGATCTCCTGACCTTTCCGAACCACGGAAAAGGAGACCGTTTCTTCATCCTCATACGACCCGAGAATCCGCCGGACGTCGCCCTGGTCCTCGACATCTCTTCCATCGATGGCCAGGATCACATCCCCCGGCCTCAAGCCGAGGGTGGAACCCTCGTCGACGTCCAGGACCAGAAGGCCCTCATCTGTGGAGAAGTACTCGGCGAGACCCGGATTGAGCTCCGTCAACTCCAGTCCGAAACCGGCCATCCGCCCCATGATGCCATAGACCATCGGTGATCCGCCCCTACGAAGGTTGAACCCCCGCACCATGCGTTCCGGCGCATATCCCAGGTGGAGTTCCGGGTCGGGGAACTGAAAGTCTTCAAACTCGATCTCCAGGTCTTTCAGATCTTCGAACTTCTCGAAATCCGGATATTCGAACTCGAAGTGTTCCTCGTCCGGGATCGTGAAACTCCATGCCCCCTTCATCTCCGGATCGAATCGGAAATACCCTTCCAGCTTCCCCATGTCCCCCCGCAAAACGGTGAAGGACGGTTCGTCGATCTCCGCAGCCTCGAAGGTTACGGCCCGGGCCTCACTGTCCCGGAGATAGCGGACCTCCACCTCATCTCCAGCATCCAGCTCCCTGGCCAGGGCGATCAGGCGTTGAACGGGAAGAGACCCGTCCGCTTCCAATTCCTTCTCGTCCTCATCCGCAATGGGATCCAAGAGGTTGTGGCCGTTCAGATGCGTGATGATGTCTCCTTCTCGGAGACCGGCCTCCTCCGCCGGGGTGTCCTCGATGATGCTCTGGATCCGGGCCCCCTGTCCATCGAGTTCGTCCCCCTGGCTCCCGTCCAGGGACACGCCCAGACGCACTCGAGCCCTAACCCGTACCACGACCTGCTGGGCCTTCCGTAGCTGTTCTTGGGCCTGTTCGCGGACCTTCGCATAACGGAGCTGAGCCTCTTCATGACGGTGCTGGACCTCTTCGGCACGGGCCAGGGCCTCTTCGATGTGAACCAGCCTCTCCCCCTGGACTACCTGGAGGCGCTCTTCGATCCTCTGAAGGATCTCTTGTTGTCTCGCCCTCTCCTCGGCCGTCTGCGCTCCGAGGGAAGTGGGCATGCTCAGGAGGACCAGACCCAACATGAGGGTGGAGCTCCCCCGAAAACGGGTGAATCCGCTCATCGTACTCTACTCCAAGAAGGCGACATGGATGGCCCGAAAAACGTCTTTCGAGCCCGTTCAATTCCTTGGATGCGATGGAAAGGAAAGATCGTTGCCCAGCTTTTCAGGGAATATCCTCAATGTGCAGACTTACCCTACATGCCCTCTTCCAGAATCTCCCGGCGGAAGGATTCGAACCCGGAGATGTCGGAGAGCTCTCCATCCATGATGAAGGCCATTTCTTCGGCTTTCTGCCATTCGGCCTCCAAGGCGTCCATCTCGGCCATCTCATCCAAGCTGATGATGAGCCCGGCCTTCCTGGAAAGGTCCAGTTCTCCCAGGAGTGACCTGGAAGAGGAGAGGAGTTGGAGGAAGCGGAGGGGGCCTCCCAGGGAGTCCAGCCCCTCTGCGGCATCAGGGGCGATACCTCGAAGAGCCCCCGGGGGCGTCACGAGGCTGAGTCCTACCCGAAGGACCGGGCGTGCCTCCGCCAGTTCCAAGGTGACCTCGGTCCGGCAAAGAGCACAGGAGGCCAGGATGCCGGGAGATTCCTCGAGGGAAAGGAACTCGATCCTCTGAAAGTCCCAGGGCTTGAGGGCTAGCGGCCCATGGCAGGCTGGACAGACCGGAGCCAGGGGAACCTGGGAAAAGAGGTAGGTCAGAGGGGAGGCGTTCTCCAGAAAGGGGGAGGCCAACCAGGATGCGGACCCCATGGCGCCCTCGAATCCCTTGTACGGATCGTATCCTCCGATGGGGGGCGAGGGGAGCTTGGCTATGAGGCGAGCCCAGAAGCTTGAAACCGGGCCTGTCCTCCCAGATCTCGGCCCATATCTCCAGTCCACGGACTCAGGCCGCGGGGGGTGACCGACTCGTATCAGCTCACCCTCCCCCACCTCCACCAGGCTTAAGTGGGCCGTGGAAAAGCGCACTTTGCCCTCTTTTTGAACTACCTCCTCGCAGGCCTCCAATGTCTCCCAACGGGATTCCAGAGGGGTGAGGGTCCAACGGGAGCAAGCTGAACAGACATTCCAAAGGCGCCCCTTATCGGGGTCATAGGCGAGTCTGTGTCCATCCCCCGGTGCCCATGGAGGCCCCGGCGCCAACTGTGAGGAGCAATAGGGGCAGGAGGCCATCTCAGAGGTTTCCTAGGCTCCTAAAGGGGGATGTTCCCGTGTTTCTTCATGGGATTCTCATCTCGCTTGTTGCGGAGCATCTCCAGGGCCGAGATGAGGCGGGGGCGAGTATCCCGAGGATCGATCACGTCATCCAGGTACCCTCGAGCCGCAGCGACGAAGGGGTGGGCGAACTTTTCCCTGTATTCCACTATCCGCTCTTCCGCCATGGCCTCCGGGTCCTCCGCGGCGGCGATCTCCCTTCGGAAGAGGATCTCCACAGCTCCCTTCGGGCCCATGACGGCAATTTCCGCCGTGGGCCATCCTAGATTGATGTCCCCACGGATGTGCTTGGAGTTCATCACATCGTAGGCTCCCCCATAAGCTTTCCGGGTGATGACCGTGATCTTGGGAACGGTGGCCTCACTGAACGCATAAAGGAGTTTCGCACCGTGGCGGATGATTCCCCCGTGCTCCTGCGCAACTCCCGGGAGGAAGCCGGGGACGTCCTCCAGAATGATCAGGGGGATGTTGAAAGCGTCACAAAACCTGACGAACCGCCCTCCTTTGTCCGACGAATCGATGTCCAGGACCCCAGCGAGAACGGCTGGCTGATTGGCGATGATTCCCGCCGGATGCCCGCCCAGTCGGGCGAAGCCGGTGATGATGTTCCCAGCGAACCCGGCGTGAACCTCCATGAAGATCCCATCATCCACGATGCATTTGATGATATCACACATGTCATATGGATGATTGGGGTTATCCGGCATGATCTCAAGTAGTTTCTCGTCTCTTCGATCCGATGGGTCTTCCGTTTCGAGGAAGGGCGGAGGGTCTGTGTTGTTCTGGGGGATGAACCGCATGAGTTGCCGAACAGCGGCCAACGACTGAGGCTCGGAGTCGTGTGCGAAGTGGGCCACGCCGGACTTGGTGGCGTGGATGTCCGCCCCACCCAGCTTCTCCATGTCCACGTCCTCGTGGGTCACCGTTTTCACAACATCGGGGCCGGTCACGAACATGAAGGAGGTGCCCCGAACCATGAAGATGAAGTCCGTGATGGCGGGGGAGTACACGGCTCCACCGGCACAGGGGCCCAGGACCACGGAGATCTGAGGAATCACCCCGGACGCAAGGGTGTTTCGGAGGAAGATGTCGGCGTAGCCACCCAGGGACACGACCCCCTCCTGAATCCGAGCCCCTCCCGAATCGTTCAGTCCGATAAGAGGCGCTCCGTTCTTCAGCGCCATTTCCTGGAGTTTTACGATCTTTTCGGCGTGAGCTTCGGAGAGGGATCCCCCGAAAACGGTGAAATCCTGGGAGAAGACGTAGGTCAGACGTCCGTGGATTGTGCCGTACCCGCTCACAACACCGTCCCCCAGGATCTTCTGGTTGTCCAACCCGAACTCGGTGGACCGATGGGTGACGAACCGGTCGAGCTCCACGAAGGAGCCTTCGTCCAGGAGGAGATCCAGCCGTTCTCGGGCCGAGAGTTTTCCCTTCTCGTGCTGGGTCTTCAGGCGTTTCTCGCCCCCGCCGAGTTCAGCTTCCCTCTGCAGTTTCTCGAGTCGCCTGAGCTTTTCGTCCAGAGACATGGGTTTCCTGCCTAATCGAAACGGGGTGAGATATAGATGAGTTCATGGTTTTGAATGCGGACCAGCTGCGGCTCCCTCAGGATCTGTCCCCCATCAATGGTGAGGCGTCCAGTGGCTCCAGGAAAGTCCCGGATGTCATCCAGGGCTTTCAGTAGCTCCTGGCTGTTTCGGGGGTGGTTCCGGAGGGCCTGGAGAAGAAGCGCGGCAGCGTCGTAGCCATAGGCTGGGACCTGATTACGAAGGGTCTTCTGGAAAAGGGACTCGTACCTTGCCCTGAAACGCTGGAAGGCCTCGGTTTCGTCCTGGCTCAGACGGGTGGTGGAGGCAATGACGCCGTCGGTGTGCCTGGAGTCCACCTCCAGGACCACCTCGTCTTCACTCCACCCCGTGGTGCCAAGGAGCTGGATGCCGAGAGTATCCAGGCCGTAGTAGGTGAACTGCGGCGCCAAGAGCTGGATGTCTCTGGCGGTCAGGGGGAGGAATAGGCCGTCAGGGAGGAGCGAGCTCACACGATCGAACTCGGCCTGGAAGAATGTGGCCCCCGAATCATAGACGATCTCCTGGGGGACAAATCCGCCCAACGTTCGGAAGGCTTCCTGGAAAGCACCCCCGTCGATTCTGGCCTCCTCCGTCCGGGGGCGAAGCACCACGACTTTCTCCAGGCCGAGATCCCAGGCATAACGAGCAACCACCTCGGCCCCACCAGGATCGGGCCCCGAGAGGGACAAGACCCCGAGTGCCTCCTCCATGGGAAGGGAGGCAAAAGGAGAGATGAGGGGCAGTCCATGCTCCCTGGCGGCGGCGGCCTCACCCAGGAGGTCCGGAGTGAGGGGACCCACGGCCCCGATAGCCCCGAGCTCTTCGAGCGTCTGGATGGAGGTCCGGCCGCCCTGGATCTCTCCTGCATGGTCCAGAACTTCCAGATG
>JAUXEE010000160.1 GCA_030618065.1 Gemmatimonadota bacterium | reverse complement strand
TACAGTATCATGGGGAGACTTGGGCCCTCACATGGCGGGTTGGGCCTCAGAGTGGCGGAGCGCACGAACCCCACACTGGACTGACCCGTATCTCGTTTTCTTGACTTCACCCTCTTGTTCAGTACGTTGGTGTCACAGAAGGATGCTGCGTATTCGTCACCAATATCAAGATGGCTCCTATGACACGTTCCATTCCTCCATCTCTGGCCCCCGTTTTGGAGGTCCTGGAGTTGAACCGGCCGGTCACTATCAGCCGGAGGGAAATGGAAGGCCTGGTCCGCGAGGCTGGAGTGGGCTGGCCGGTCAACGTGGTCATCCAACGGCTTTCGGTGCTTGGCTGGCTCAGGAGGACGGAGGCCCGGGGGGTCTGGGAGTTCCTTCCTGCGGAACGAGCCGGAGCATTCTCCACCGATGACCCACTCTTGACCCTGCGCGCCACGCTCAAGGCCGACCCAAACGTACCCGTAGCCTTGGCTTTGGGCTCGGCTCTGTGGCTTCTGGACCTCGCGGATCGACGCCCGGACGTACTCGAGGTTGCTTTGCCCCCGCGGAGTCACATTCCAGCAGCGATAAGGAGGAGTTACCGAGTCGTCCGTCACAAGACCCACCTGCCCCCGGTCGAGGTTCGGGGAATTCCGGTCCATTCCCCAGCGAGTGTGCTGGTTCATCTCGCAACCAGACCAACAGATGTCCGAAGCTGGGCGGCGGTGCTTGAGGGTCTGAAGGAACTGGTAAGTGCTGCCGAGGATCCGGACATCCTTACTGAGGTCGATGGACGCACGCACGCTACTCAAGTACGCTTCGCCTACCTGATCTGTGGAATCGCACCTCAGCTTGTGGAACGCCTGGGAGTCCAGCCAAGGGGAAAGGTCTGGTTTGGGCCAAGGGGTCCCCTGCGGAGGCACGATTCCCACTGGAACATCGCGGATACCATTCTCCCTTTCCCCCCTTCTGAACTGGGATCACAAGGGTGATTGGGGACAAACACACCCTCACGCCGGGTTATGTCGCGCGACATGTGCCAAGAGGCTCGGCTGCGGGATCGGATACAGCCGTTCTGGACATTGCTCAAGATTTCCTCTTGGCCCATTTGGAAGAACGCGGCGTTTTGGGGGAACTGGCGGTGCTCAAGGGAGGGACCGCCCTCCGAAAACTATTCGCCGGTGCCCAAGGGCGGTTCTCCACGGACCTTGATGTAGCAGCGGCGGAGGTGAACGCTGATCGCCAAGCCCTAGCCGAAATAGTCGCTGGTGAGTCCGATGTCACCTTGGGGCCCTTCCGGTTTCGCCCCTCAGAATCCCGTGGCCGGTGGCGAATTTCCGTTTCCAGCTCCCTCGGGGATCCTGCAGTCTCAATCAAACTCGATGTCGGGCCACCGTGTTGGCTGGAGCCGGAGCTCCGCCCTTTTGTTCCAATCTCCACGCAGGAGCGCTACGGGTTCCGAATGCAATCAATCCCCACCATGCGGATTGAAGAAATCCTCGCGGAAAAGATCGCGCGACTTACGCGCACCTCGACCGCAAGAGATGCGTCCGACCTGGTTTGGGCGGCAACCACCTCCCCCCATTCCGGGTTTCGTCGTGATCTTGTGCGCCGCCTGACGGTCCTCAAGGTTTGGGTTGACATCCACGGACTCAGACCCGGATGGAGCCCAGCGCTGGCCCCAGTCCGATTGGAGCCGGAGGTCTGGTTGTCAACTCGGGACTCCTGGGACGATGAACAAATTGGGCTGCTCGCCCATCCTCCCCCCACCTTGGCCCAACTCGGAAATGACCTGCAGGGCTGTTATTCATGGTTACGTGAACTGTCGGAGGAAGAAGCCCGATGGGCGGGAGCCGATCGAAACGACCGTGGTCTCGTGATTCAAGGGATACGGGACTTGGATGGGGGCGCGCTGGCTCAGGCCCACATTTGGTAAGGTGATCCTTCCTCCTTCATGACTTGCAGGCGTACCAGCTTTCTCCTACGGCAGAATCCACAGCCAGGGGAACGTCCAACTCCACCGCACCCTCCATTTCCTCCACCACCATCTTCCCGACCTCTTCCACCTCATCCACGGGCACCTCCAGAAGGAGCTCGTCGTGGACCTGGAGAAGGAGCTTCGTGGAGGGAAACCGGCTTTCCAGCAACTTGTGGATCCTGATCATCGCCACCTTGATGAGATCGGCCGCCGTCCCCTGAATAGGGGTGTTCTGTGCAATCCGCTCTCCAAACTGCCGGACATTCCAGTTCCTGGCCTGGATTTCCGGGATATAGCGGCGCCTGCCGCCGAGGGTCTCCACGTAACCCAGCTCCCGGGCCAGATCGACCTGCTTGTCGAGGAAGGCCCGGACGCCGGAAAAGCGTCGGAAATACTCCTCGATGAAGTCCCTGGCCTCCTCCCTCGAGATATCCAATTGCCGCGCCAGGGAGAAATCCCCCTGACCGTAGAGGGTGGCGAAGTTGATGGTTTTCGCCCTGGCTCTCATCTCGGGAGTCACCTCTTCCAGCCCCACGTCGAAGATCACCGCCGCCGTCTGCTTATGGACATCGATCCCCTCTCGGAAGGCCCGGACGAACGCCTCGTCTCCCGAGAAGTGAGCCAGGACCCTGAGCTCGATCTGGGAGTAGTCGGCACCGAAGAAGAGGTGTCCCTCCTCGGCCACGAAGCCCTTCCGGATCTCCCTTCCCAACTCCGTGCGGATAGGGATGTTCTGAAGATTCGGATCACTGGAGGAGAGCCGCCCTGTGGCAGCCACAGTCTGGTTGAAGCTGGTGTGGATCCGTCCAGTCTCAGGGTTCACCATCCGGGGAAGGGCGTCGACATACGTATTCCTGAGCTTCTCGAGCTGCCGGTACTCCAGAAGCTGGATGGGAAGGGTGTGCCCCATGGCCGCCAGCTCCTCCAGAACCGACGCATCCGTGGAAGGACCCGTCTTCGTACGCTTGAGGACTGGAAGGTCAAGCTTTTCGAAGAGGATTTCTCTGAGTTGGGGTGTGGAGTTCAGGTTGAACTCCTCCCCGGCCATCATCACGATCTTTTCCCGGACGCGGCTGAGGTCGGACTCCAGCCTCGAGTTCATCTCCCGGAAGAAGGGAACGTCGATCTGGATTCCATTCGTTTCCATTCGAGCCAGGACCGGGACCAGGGGTATTTCCATCTCCCTGAAGAGCCCATCCAGCTTCTGTTCGGACAGCTGGGGTTCGAAAAGCTCTCTGAGGCGAAGGGTGAAATCAGCGTCCTCACAGGCATACTCCCGGGCCCGATCCAGCGTGACCTCGGCGAAGGAGATCTGGCTCTTTCCTTTCCCAGCCACCTCCGAATAGGGGATCATCCGGTGTCCCAGGAGAGTCAGGGTGAGGGCATCCAGACTGTGCTGCCGTCGGTTGGGATCCAGGACGTAGGAAGCCACCATGGTGTCGAAAGCGAAGCCTCGAACCTTCACTCCTGCCCGCTCCAGCACGATGAGGTCATACTTCAGATTCTGGCCGGTCTTCTCCACCGCCGGGTCTTCCAGCATCTCGACCAATGGGCCCATGGCCGGCGAGGTCAGGGCCGGGAGGTTCGCCGGAGCCCCTTCACCTCCGTCGTCCAGGGCGAGCTCACCGGAACGCCGATGGGCCAGGGGGATGTAGTAGGCCTCCCCGGCTCTCCAGGAGAGGGAAATTCCCACCAGATCGGCCCGGGTAGCCTCCTGGCTCGTCGTCTCGGTATCCACAGAGACCGCTCCGAACTCACGTATCCGGCTTACCAGCTCCTCCACCTCCCGGACCTCTCCGACCAAGGTGTAGGTGACGGGGATTTCCTCCGAAGGCAGGGCCAGCCCCCCACCTCCCTCCTCGTCCCCGGGGCCAGTGAACCGCTCGGCCAAACGGCGGAATTCCAACTCGATGAAGAGTTTCCTGAGTCTCTCCCGGTCGGGCTCCTGCACCCGCAGCTTCTCCAGATCCAGCTCGATGGGAACATCGGTTTGGATGGTGACCAAACGCTTCGACAGGCGAACCAGCTCAGCGTTTTCCGTCAGGGACTCCCGGGCTCTTTTCCCTGAAATCTCCTGGGCATGGGCCAGGATGTCCTCCAGGTCCTGGTATTCCTGTAGGAGCTTTACCGCCGTCTTGGGACCGATCCCCGGTGCACCTGGCACGTTGTCCGACGAATCCCCGATGAGCGCCAGATAATCCGGGATCCTTTCGGGGGGGATGCCAAACTTCTCATGGGCGTTGGATTCGTCCACCCATTCTGGTTCCACACCCGTGGGCCCACCCCGCCCCGGGTTGAGGAGGTGGATTCCGGCGCCCACCAACTGATAGAGGTCCTTGTCGCCCGATACGATGACTGCCTCCAACCCAGCTTCCCGAGCCTGAAGAGCAAGGGTGCCTATGACGTCGTCGGCCTCATATCCGTCCACCTCCACCACCGGGTCATGGAAACCCTCCACCATTTCCCGGATCCGCGGCAAGCTGGCGGCAAGCTCCTCGGGCATTTTCTCACGGGTGGCTTTGTACTCGGGGTAGACCTCTTCCCGTTTGCTCATGCCCTTGTCGAAAACGATGGCCAGGTAGTCGGGTTGATGGTTTTCTCTGATGGAGAGAAGAAAGTTGGCGAAGCCGAAGGGCGCCGAGGTGTTCTCGCCCCGGGAGTTGGTGAGGGGCCGGCTGATGAACGCGAAGAAGGCCCGATAGATGAGGGCATAGGCATCGATGAGGAAGAGGCGTGGAGCCTCCTTCGGAGGGGCTTCAACCATGGACCGCTCGTTGTTGGGTACCAGCGAAAAGGGGGACCGTTGGCTGGAAGATGACGGTCCGGCGAAGGAGCCGTCAAGGAAGGAAGGGGGGCCACTCCTGGCGGGTTGCCGGGTCGTCGGAAGATTGGCCGTATAGCCAGGAATAGATCGCCCCATTTACGATGACATTCTTCACATACCCCCTGGTTTCGGCGAAGGGAATCCGTTCGACGAAACGAGGCATATCCTCGACTTCAGGAAACTTCCTCCAGCGCAGCGCCCGGGTCGGTCCTGCGTTGTAGGCAGAGAGGATGATGGGCAGATCGTCGCCGAACCTCCGCCGCATGTCGGAGAAGAAGGCCATGCCCAGATGGATGTTGATCTCCGCATCATAGAGGTGGGAGTCAGGCCGAAAGGCCTCGGGGCCCGAAGCCCGGGCCAACCCTCTCCCCGTAGCAGGAAGGACTTGCATCAGGCCTCGGGCATCGGCCCGGGACCTCGCCTCGACCCAGAAGGCCGACTCCTGGCGAATGAGCCCGGCCATGAGGTAGGGATCCAGTCCCCGCCCACCGGCCTCGGCCAGGACGATGCCCCGGTAGGGGAAGGGGTACACGGCCGCCAGCAGATCACGATCCCACGGTCGACCAACCCGCCGGAGATCCCATCCCAGGTTGATCCCCTCCCGGGTGAATCCTCGGGAGTTCAGTTCGTGGGCCAACCGAAGGAGGCCACCCTCCCGCCTCGAGGGGTCCGCCTCGGTGCGAAGTCGCGCAGCGAGAGCACCGGCCTGCCAAACCGCGCCACGGTCCAGGCCGATGGCCAGGAGGCGGTCGAATGTCGCCAACCCCGCCTGGAGGATGGCGGGGAAGGGCAAGGAATCGGCAGGGGCGGGAATAGGCGGATCATAAGG
>JAUXEE010000282.1 GCA_030618065.1 Gemmatimonadota bacterium | reverse complement strand
GGGGAAGGCCGGCGAGGCCTGTCAACGTCCCGGCCAGGGCCATGGTGTGGACTCTCGACCTGCGATCCAGGGGGGCCCAGTAGGAGTCTTCGTTTCGACGCCGAAGCCTCCGAAGAAAATTGATACCCCAGCTTTGCTCCTCCAGCGCCGGATCGAAGCGAAGTGTGGTGAAAGGAATCGCCAACTCCACCGTCCACCCCTGGTCATGGATGGTGGTCTCGACCTGTATGACCCCCTCCCACGCGAGGTTCGTCGTGCGGGAATTGTCGAAGGTCTGACCATCCTTCACGGCCCCCCTTGGATTGATGAGGAACATGAAGGAGTTCCGCCGGTCCAGGAAGGTGTCCAAGGTCACGGCGAAGATATCGTCCTCGTGGGTATCGAAGTCCTGGATGAGGTAGTTGGCCGTGATCCGATGGGGCTCCGAGTCCAGGAGTAAGGCGCCGACATAAAGGTAACGATCGTCGTAAAGGACCCGGACCACGGTCTCTTCGGTGGCCGGATACCCTGCGTCGGGCATGGCCTGGATGAACCGGGTGATGGGCTCTGCCGACTCCCAGGCCGCCTCGTCCAGAACACCGTCCATCAGGATAGGAAGGTCGGTGCGGGTAGCCCGGATGGTGGGTCGAGGCACCGCCTCCGGATCCATGGGGAGGATTGTCGGGGAATCCCCTCCCCTGTTACCCAACCGCTGGGCCTGGAGGGCTCCAGGGCCCAGGAGTTGGGTAGCCAAGGCTGAGAAGAAAAAGAGGACCGCCCGCAGCTTCACCCGTCAGCGCCGGTCCACGAACTCCCTATAGAGCCGATCGTGCTTGTTGTCTCTCGGGTCCACCTCCACGCCCCCGATGAACATCCTGTCGATCCAGGTGAGAGCCTGAAGGGGATCGCCATTCGTGACCAGGATATCTGCACGCTTGCCCGGCTCCAGGCTTCCGATGAGGTCGTCCATCCCCAGCATCTCCGCCGTGCTCAGCGTTACGGATCTGAGTCCCTCGTCCGCGGGGAGGCCGAAGGCTACCGAATGTGCCGCGTGATAAGGGAGCTTTCGGACATCGGAGGTACTGCCGGTGCCAAAGGCGATCTTGACTCCAGCTTCGTGCAGAAAGGCCGCGTTCCGGTAGGAAGCCAGAATGGACTCGTCCCGCCCCGGTGTGGGAGCGTAGGCCGAGGTAATGATGACCGGCACATCATGCTCTGCCAGATCATCGGCCACCTTGTAGGCCTCGGTTCCTCCCACCACGACCCCTCGGACCTCGGGGAATTCCTGGAGGAAGAGGAAGAGCGTCCTGATCTGCCACTCCGAATCGGCCCGGAAGAAGACGGGCATCTCACCCGTGACCGCCGGGACCAAGGCCTCCAAAATCACCCTGTCTCCCCCCCAGACGTTGGCTTCGAAGGGGCGGGTGGGATCCTGGGCCACGGTGCCCGTTTCAGCGAAGACCCGGGCCCGCTTGAAGAGAGCCACGAAATCCTCCATCCGCTCCCCTTCCAAGGTCGGATCGGGCTCATCCTCTCGGGGGGCCAGATAGCTCAGGCCGGGAATCCCGGACACCGGCGCATCTTCGCCGAAGGGATCCGCCTGGAATGCCGCCGTGGCGAAGTAGGGAGACCCGCCCCCGGCTCCATCATCGCCGCCTTGACCGCCGTATTCGAACACTTCCCAATAGTTTCGGCTTCCCGGAGCTTGCCGTGGAGCAGGGAACGCCACCATGAGGGCGGCCTCCGCCTTCACGGCCATCCGCTCATAGGTGTCCCCACGGAGCTGTACCACACTCCCGGTCCCCTGGATCACCCCGGAGGTCTGGGTCACCAGGGCAGTGGTGATCCCGTTGGCGCGGGCCACATTGATGGCCGCGCTGTACGGAACGATGGCCGAAATGGCCCGAATGTGAGGATTGTAGCTGCCCGTTTCAGAGAGGTCGTTGGCCTGACCTACAGCCCCGAACTCCGAGATGCCCAGATTTGTGAGAGGATCGATCATGCCGGGGTAGAGGTGCTTCCCGGAAACGTCCACCACGGTCAGATCATCAGGGACGGAGATCTGAGAGGATGATCCGATGGCGGTGATGCGGCCGCTCCGGACAATCAGCACACCATCCTCCACCGCCGGGCTGGAAACCGGGTGCAAGGTGCCACCCACCAGAGCGAAGGAGCCCTCCAACAGCTCCGTGGCCAGAGAGGCGTCATACCCGACCTCCGCCGTCACATCAGAGATCTCCCCCACCCCGAGGGAGGAGGAGGGAACGGGGGGTAGAGCCCTGAACGGCTCCTTCCGGGTCCCGGCTTCGTCTCCGACGTCGTAGTAGACGAGGCCGTCGACGATGGTCTTCTCCACACGGACAAAGGTGTTGAATGGGTCCCCGTTCAGAAGAACCACATCTCCGTCCTTGCCCACCTCCAGCGTTCCCACCCGGTCCTCGAGGTGCATCATCCGAGCGGGATAGATGGTGAGCATGCGGAGAGCGTCTTCCTTGGAGACCCCGCCCCATTTCACGGCTTTCGGGAATTCATAGATCATGAAGGCCTGGAGCCAGGGGATATCCGAGTTCAGGGCGGTGAGAACCCCCTGTTTGTGCATGATGGCCGCATTGTGAGGAATGGCGTCATAGGCTTCCAGCTTGTAGTGCCACCAGTCCGAGAAGGTCGAGCCTCCGGCTCCGTGCTCCACCATTTCAGCAGCGACCCGAAAGCCCTCCATCACATGGGTCATGACGTCGATCTTGAACCCAAACCGTTCAGCCACCCGCATGAGGGCCAGAATCTCGTCGGCTCGGTACGAGTGGGCATGAACCTCGATTCGGCCCTCGAGAACGTCCACCAGCGTTTCCAGCCTCAGGTCTCTTCTGGGGGGTACCCGGAAGCTCTCGGGATTCTGGCGGTAGGCCCCCCAGGCCGCCTGGTACTCCCGGGCCGCGGTGAAGGCCTGCACGTAAATGGCTTCCACACCCTGCCTCGAGGCTGGGAATCGGATGTTCCCGCCCCGGCCTCCCGAGCTCTTTCTCGTGACGTTCTCACCCAGGGCGAACTTGATGAACCTCGGAGCCCCGTCGAAGAGGAGTTGATCTCCCGAGTCCATCCCCCAGCGCATCTTGATGACGGCGCTGGTTCCGCCGATGGGATTCGCGCTCCCGTGCATGACCCTGGCTGTAGTCACTCCCCCGGAGAGGGAGCGGTAAATGGTGAGGTTCTCCGGATCCAAGACATCCAGAACCCGCACCTCCGCCACCACCGGCGCCGACCCTTCGTTTGTGCCCACCATGGCCGTGTGGGTGTGCTCGTCCACGAGCCCGGGAATGGCGGTGATTCCCTCCCCCTCGACAATCCGCACTCCTTCCGGCGCCACCAGATCAGGGCCGATCTCGGCGATGACCCCGTCTCGAATAAGGATCGATGTGTTTTCCAGAACCCTGCCCGTGGCGGTCCAGACGGCGTCCAGATTCCGTATGAAGAGGTCGCCCGTGGGATAGGTCCCTGCTCCTTCGGGAAGCTGGACGTCCCACCTGGCCCCTCGAGGGGCCCCTTGTCGTCGTTGGTCCGGAGCCCCACGTCTCTGCCCCAGAGCCGAAGCAGGGAGCAGTGCGAGGAGAAACACGACCAATAGTGTCCGAATCTTCAGGCTCCTCATCGGATCCCTCCTTCCGCCCCGGGCCTACGGGTCGCAGTGAAGGTGAAGCTCCCCATGGCCCCGCTCCCGGATCCCGACATTCGATCTCCCGTC
>JAUXEE010000089.1 GCA_030618065.1 Gemmatimonadota bacterium | reverse complement strand
TCACCAGCCAGGGAACCGGCCGCTTCGGGTACGGTCCCAGCCCCGGACCCTCCGTTGGCGCCCGGTATGGCATTCACCTGGGTGGCCCCTTCGGTCTGGAAGGGGTATTCGGATATCACCCCACGACCCGGGACGTGATGGATCCCACCCGTGTGGAAGGCGACATGGTGGTAGGAGAGGCGGATGCGAAGATTTTGAGCTTCGATGCCCGGATTCGCTTCAGCCTCACGGGAGACCGAAGCTGGAAAGGGGTGAACCCCTTCGTCTTCATTGGAGGGGGGATGGCCTGGGATGCCGCCGGTGAGAGTGAGGGCGATGCTCTCGTCCTTCCTCGGGACCGATTCGAGTTCGGCGCCAGATTCATCACGGCCCTGGGTGGAGGGGTACGTTGGTTCTTGACCGAGCGATTTCTCATCCGGGCCGACCTTGCCCTGACTATGAACCGGCTGGAGACGCCGGAAGGGTTCCTGGATCCGGAGCGAGCGCTCACAGGGGTCGCAGAAAAGGAATGGGTCAGTGGGCCTTCTTTTTCCATTGGGGCTGCCTTCCACTTCTGAGACCACCTCCTCCATCCTAAGGCCATCTCATAGGCCAGCCATGACTCAATTCGAGGCCAGCCATAGGCCAGCCATGACTCAATTCGAGACCCGCCCTCCTGACTGGCTCTCGGTAGGGGAGGCCCTGCAGCGAGTCATGGCCGAGGCCAAGCCCCTGGGAACCGAGATGGTGCCCCTCTCAGAGAGCCTGGGCCGGGCATTGGCCCAGGGCGCTCTCGCCAGAGCAACTCTTCCGCCTTGGGACAACTCGGCTATGGATGGGTATGCCGTCCGGCGCCAGGACCTATCCGAGGCCTCACCCTCTTCTCCGATCCTCCTCAGCGTCGTCGGCGAGGTCCGAGCAGGAGACTTGGCCGGCCGGGCCTTCGGCAAAGGGGAGGCGATCCGGATCATGACGGGGGCGCCCGTTCCAGCTGGGACCGACGCCATCGTCCGTGTGGAGGACACGGACGCCGAAGCCGACCCTGGCAAGGTGAGGATCTTCTCCTGTCCCGATCCAGGAAAAGACCTCCGCCCAAGAGGCCAGGACATGAAGGAGGGAGAGGAGGTCCTCCCCGCCGGTACCACCATCGGGCCCGGGCAAATCGGTCTCCTTGCGGCAACCGGTGCGGAGACGGTTCTCGTTCACCGGAAACCGCGAGTCGCCATTCTCTCGAACGGGGACGAGATCGCCTCCGCCAGACACTTCCATCGGGTCTTGGCGGGTGAAGCCATCCCCGAAACCAACAGCCCTACCCTCGCGGCGGCCGTTCAGCTGGCGGGCGGGGTTCCCCTTCCACTGGGAATCGCCAGGGACACTCCGGAAAGCATTCTCGAAAAAGTGGCCCAGGCCCGAGCGGAAAGGGCCGACGTCCTAGTCACTTCCGGGGGAGCGTCCATGGGGGAGTACGATCTCTTCAAGCGAGTCCTGGGCGATCAGGGATTCAAGTTGGACTTCTGGAGAGTGAAGATGCGGCCAGGGACTCCCTTCAGCTTCGGGTCCTTACCGCCGGAAGACGGGACCATCCCCCCGGAAGACGGGACCATCCCCCTGCCTGTATTCGGGCTTCCGGGCAACCCAGCGTCGAGTTTCGCCACCTTCCAGGTCTTTTGTCGGCCCTATCTCCTTCGCCTTGGCGGACACCACCGGATCTACCGCCCGGTCCTCATGGCCCGGGCGGGGGAAACTCTCCGTTCCCCCCGGCGTCTCACCCATTTCTTCCGGGTGACGCTGGAGGGCGATCCCGCTTTCCCGGTGGCGACCCTGGCAGGGTCTCAAACATCGGGCCTGGTGCGAGGCCAGGGCCTGGCCCATGGCCTGGCTGTGGTGCCGGAGGGGGAGGGGGAGGTCCGGGAGGGGGACACTCTTCGGGTCATCCTCCTGGATGACTTCGGCCTTGGCGGGGACGGGCCAGGCTTCCTACCGGAATGACCCCTGGCCGCAGCCGCGCCCCTCTTTCCCATCAGGCGCTAAGAGTCACACTCCTCCTCTTCACCCTCGGTCTATTCACCGGAGGGTGTTCCATTCCACGTTGGCCGGTTGAAGGACCCCTCATCTCCCCCTTTGGCATACGCTTCCAGGGGGTCAAACCGGATCTTCATCGGGGGGTCGACATCTCCGTCTCCGACGGGACAGAAGTGCGATCCATGGCCCGGGGCAGGGTTCGTTTCGCAGGGACCATGCGCGGATACGGAAATGTGATTTGGCTGGATCACCGGGGAGGGGTGATGACCGTGTACGGCCACCTCTCCTCCATCCAGGTGAGTACCGGCAGCGAAGTCAGAGGGGGACAGGTGATCGCCCTGAGTGGGCACTCAGGGAACGCAAGCGGCCCCCATCTCCATTTCGAGATCTGGCGCCACGGCCGGGAGGTGGATCCGGTTCCCCTATTGGGAGGGTTCCCAGGAAGAGGAGGCTAGAGAGGCTTAGGAGACTGTCCTCCTGAGTCAGTCGCCGGCCTTCAGTTTCCTGACTTCCTCCGTGATTCGGGGCAGCACCTCAAAGAGATCCCCGACGATTCCGTAGTCGGCGACCTGGAAGATGGGGGCGTCCCGATCCTTGTTTACGGCGACGATGGTTTGTGAGGTTCGCATTCCCGCCAGATGTTGGATGGCTCCGGAGATTCCCAAGGCGAAGTAGAGCTTGGGGGCCACCGTCTTCCCGGTCTGACCTACTTGCTCGGAGTGGGGCCTCCAACCCGCGTCGATAACGGCCCTGGAGGCTCCCAGGGCAGCGTCCTCCCCAAGAGCGTCCCTGAGCTCTTCCAGGAGACCCCAGTTTTCCGGCCCCTTCATTCCCCGGCCACCCGTAACCACCATGGAGGCCTCCGCGACATCCTTGGAGCCCCCCCCGGAGGGCTGAAATTCCCCAACCCGTACCGTCCATGCGCTCGGGTCCAACCCCTCCGGATTGAAAGCCTCCACACCTCCCCCGGCAGCGCTTTCCTGGGCCTGAAACACGTTGGGCCGGATGCTCAACATGGCGGGTGAAGCCGAGAAGGTCAGGGAGGCGAAAGCCTTCCCGGAGAAGATCGGGCGAACAGCGACAATGCCTCCGTCTTCCACCCGGAAATCCGTAACATCCGAGGCCAACGGGACATCCAGGAGAGCGGCAACTCGAGGAGCCAGGTCTTTCCCTTGAGCTGTGGCGGCGAACACAACGGCACCATACCCGCCCTCCCTCACAGCATCGGTGACGACCTGGGCATAGCCCTGAGGATGATAGTCCCTCAACGCGTCGTCCTCGGTCACCAGGATCTTCTCCGCTCCAAAACGGCCCATCTCGGTAGCCCCAGCCGACACTCCGGAGCCGCCCACGAGGATGGCGTGAGCCGCACCTCCCAGCCCCTGGGCAAGGCGTGCAGCCACCGAAACGACCTCGGAGGACACCCCCCGAATCTTCCCTTCTCTCTGCTCGACAATAGCGAGGACGTCGCCCATATCCCTCTCCCTCGATGGTATTCCGGTCAGGTCCAAGGATCCCTGGCCCAAGTCCAGAAATCCATTCGATGATTCCGCCGAGCCCTTAAAGGGCTTTGGCTTCCTCCCGCAACAGCCGAACCAGCTCAGGGGCCGCGTCGGGGCCCTCCCCCACGACCCTGCCGGCCGGCCGCTCAGGCGGATAGGACAGATCCTGCACGATCAAACGGGATTCTCCACCCTGGGCGTCTTTCTCTTCCAGGGGTTTCCTCTTTGCGGCCATGATCCCCTTCAAGGAGGCGTACCGAGGCTCGAACTTCCCCTTGGTAATGGTGACGACGGCTGGGAGATCCATCTCCAGGATCTCCGCGCCACCCTCCACCCCCCGCCGACAGGTCAGGGTTTCCCCAACCAACTCGAATCCGGAAGCCGCAGTGGCACAGGGCAGACCCAGGAGGGTCGCCGTCATGGGCCCCACCTGTTGCTGGTCCATGTCCGCGCCCTTCATGCCGAAGAGTATCAGGGAGGCATCCATCTCCTTCAGCTCGGCGGCGAGGGCCTTGGCCGTGACCAGGCCGTCCAGACCAGCCTCTCCTTTCAACAGGATGGCCCGGTCGGCCCCCATGGCCAGGCCCTGTCGAAGGGTTTCCTGGGTACCGTCTCCCCCCATGGACAGGAGGATGACCTCCCCGTCCCCGGAAGCTTCCTTGAGTTGAAGCCCCGCTTCGATAGCGAACTCGTCATAGGGGCTGATGATGAATTTCACTCCGTCGGGGTCGATGGAAACACCATCCCCACCCAATCGGATCTTCGTCTCTGTGTCAGGCGTGCGTTTGATGCATACGACGATTTTCAAGGCTCTGCTCCATCACGGGCAGGGTCGATAGAAAAGAACAGGCCGCAATCTAGGACGGGCCGTGTCGTCGTTCAACCCGGCCCCCCTCAACTCATGGATCCTAAAACGGAGCTTTCGGCCAACCCTCTAAAGGGTGGCCCCCAAGATCGCGAACCCGACCACCGCCACCAGGCCGGCAATGAGGGCATAGGGAAGTTGGGTTCTGACGTGATCGATGTGGTCCGTTGCAGCGGCCATGGAGGAGATGATGGTGGTGTCGCTGATGGGGGAGGAGTGATCCCCGAAGATCCCACCGGCCAGAGAGGCAGCGACGAAGGGCGCCATGGGGAGGCTCATGACCCCTGCCGCCGGTACGGCGATGGGGAGCATGATGGCGAAGGTCCCCCAGGAGGATCCAATGGAAAACGCGATTCCTGCCGAGACCAGGAATACCAGGGGCAAGAAAGCTACGGGGGGAAGGACGCCCTGGGTGACTCGGGCCACGAACTCACCCGTGCCCAACTCAACCGCCACATCTCCCAGAGCCAGGGCCAGAAGGAGGATCAGGGCCAGGGGCACCAGGCCGCCTGCCCCCTTCAAGGCCGTACGGACCAGTTCGTCCAACGACGCCCCCCGTTGGGCCAGCAGAAGAACCCACGCCGCGGCCAGCCCCGAGAGGACGGCCCATAGGACGCTGGTGGAACCCGACCCCTCCATCAGGTTCCCGTTCCCCGTCAGGAAGAGCGACGCCGGCATCATGAGGACCATGACGACGATGGGAATCACCATGTTGAATGCCCTGGGCGGAATCTTCTCGTTGGGAGTGGGGGAAAGGATGGCCTCGTCGATCATGGGCTGGGCTTCGGGCCAGAGGAGCTGGCCGGACCGGGTCCGTTCTTCAGCCCTTTTCATGGGGCCGAGATCCAGGCCCCAGATGACCGTGGCCAACGCCAGGAGGACGGCGGCCATGGCGTAGAAGTTGAAGACAATCGATTCCAGGAAGAGTCGCAGGGGGTTCTCCACTCCCAGGGAGGAGAGGATACCCAGGTTGTAGGCGCCCCAAGCGTTCAGGGGAATGAGGATGCAGATGGGTGCGGAGGTGGAGTCGATGAGGTAGGCCAGCTTTTCCCGGGAGGTTTTGAACCGATCGAAGAGGGGCCGGGCCACCGAGCCCGCCACCAGGACGGTGATGTTGGACTCGATGAAGATGATGACCCCCAACAGCCAGGCCAGGAATTGGGCCTTGCGGGGGGAATCGACCCAGTGCCGAGACTCCAGATACTGGACGAAACCCCGCACCCCCCCGGAGGTCTCCAGCGTAGCGATCAACGCACCGATGACCAGGGTGAAGAGGATGACCTTCGCGTCTCCCGGATCAGAGAGCACTTCGACGGAAGCGTCGATGGCGCGACTGAGGCCGGCGAGGGGGTTCCAGCCCTCCAGGATGGCATAGCCCAACCAGATCCCCCCCCCGAGCGAGAGGTAGACCTGCCTGGACACGATAGCGAGAGTGATGGCCAACAAGGGCGGAAGAAGGGAAATCCAGGTGGGGTCGCTCATCCGATCTCAATCTCCGAGTTTTTGCTCAGCATGGGTTCATCGAGGTCCCCGAGAGACGCCGGGATGCCTCTGCACGAAAAACCTGAGGGGCCAGTCCGAGGCATGTCGCACACCGATTCGACTCGAAACCCCCACATCGGCCTTCCGTATCCGCCAGCCGGCCATGAGCCTCAGGGGCTCTCGTCCAAAAGAGTGGCCGTCCAGCTCACCTGAGATCCCCAGGGCCTGAGTCAACCGCCCCGGACCGGCACAGAGGGGTGTGACCCCGCATCTTCGTTTCCGCATGTCCTCGACCCCCATGACGGGGTCCAGGCCCCGGATAAGGACCGCAGCCGGAAACCCGACCTCTTCGATTACCACGTTCAGGCACCAATGGATCCCATAGCTTCGATAGACATAGGCGTGACCCGGGGGGCCGAACATAGTGGTGTTCCGCTTGGTCCTCCCGATGCGGGCGGCCGCGTGGGAGGCAGGGTCATGGGGCCCGACATAAGCTTCGGTTTCCACAATAACCCCCTCTACCACCACCCCGTCCACCGTGGAGCTTAGATAGCACCCCAACAGCTCCCGGGCTACGATCTTGGTTTCCTGGAGGAAAAAGTTCAGGGGAAGGAGACTTGACTCCCCACCAGAATGGGGAAAGCGCCACACCCATGGCGTGACGCTTTCAGATCCGGGGCCGGTCCGGGCCTCAGGGTCTCCTCCGCCCCCTCTCCCGCATGACGAACTCAGAGTGGCTCCGGCCTCATGAAGGGCCTTTTTCGGGTTTCACCCCACCGCTCCGGCCGGGGCCCCTGGTCCCCTTTCGAGTTCGGCGTGGAGTCCGTCCCGGGTTTCCTTTGGAAGCCACTTCCTTGTCTCCTTTGGAAGCCACTTCCTTGGCCTGGGCTTCGCCAGCCATCCGCTCCAGTCGCCTTCCCAGGTCGGTCCTCCATCCCTCGATGAGTTGGTCCACCCGGTCCGCCCGAATCACCGATCCGAGGCGCTCCGGCTCTCGGTGGAGCACCTCGAATAGACCGGAACCAAACTCATTCACCAGGCGCTCGGCACTCTTCTGACCGACTCCCTTGTAGGAGTTCGCCAGATACCGGATGAGGGCGGGGCCATCCGTCGGCAGGCCCAAACCCCCGATGTCGAGGGGCTGGCCGGAAGGTGGCGTCGTGACCGGAGGTTCTTCCTGAACCCGAGCCCGGGCATTCCCTCTCCGGCCCCGTGGAGTCCGGGCTGTGGAGGGGGTGGAATCTCCTGGCAGCTCCTCCCGTCGATCCTCCAAAGGAAGAGTCTCCTGGGCGGACCCCGAGTCTCCCGTAACACCCACCACCTGGCCCTCCAGGAAGGGAGGGGGGCCATCCTCCCCCTTCCGTGCCCGGGTCCCCCCCCGACGCACTCCCAATCCCCTTTGGGGCCGTCGGATCTCCGTTTTCGTCTCTGTTCGCTTCTCCGTTCCCGTCTCTGTTCGCTTCTCCGATCTCGTCTCTGTTCGCTTCTCTGTTCCCGTGTCTGTTCGCTTCTTCGTTGCCGGGTCTGTTCGCTTCCCTGTTGCCGTGTCGGTTGCCTTCTCCGATCC